>JBEKJX010000207.1:0-10126 GCA_050011015.1 Smithella sp. | reverse complement strand
ATGAAGGTTTAGGTTTTCCTGAGCTTATGACTAAATTATGTGAACAGAATAATGGTCGTGCTAACTTATTACAAAAAATAAAAACTCGTCTTTCTTACATAGAGTCATTTCCAGAACTATACCAAAATGCGACTGCCTTTCACTCTGAACTATCTACAATGTATCCTATTGATACAATACTAACCACGAATTGGGATGATTATTTTGAAAAAGAATGTGGATCAATTCCTTTTGTTACAGCAGAGGATTTTTCCTTTTGGTCAATACCGGGAAGAAAAGTATTTAAAATTCATGGGTCAGCTAGTAATTATGGTTCTATTGTCGCAACAAAAGAAGATTATGATAATTGTTATACTCGACTCACAAATGGCATCATCGGTAGCTATCTTAAATTAATGTTAGCAACAAAAACTATCGTCTACATCGGTTTTTCTTTTCAGGATTATGATTTATTAAAAATACATAGTTATTTATCAAATGAAATGAAAGGTCTCCTTCCTCAAAGCTATATAGTAACTTTAGATGAAAGCTCTGATGCTCGTTTTCGTGAGCATGGATTAATACCTATATATACAGATGGAACTCACTTTCTTTCTGTTCTAAAAAACCGTTTGGTAGAACAAAACGAGATGTTATCTGATGATATATACTACAAAGTGAAATTATTTCTATCTATAATCGATTCAGAACATGATAAATTTTCTTCTCAAGCAAAATTGCAAAAGCATCCTGAAGACATTTACACATTCGCCTACCAAGATGGATTAAAACATGCACTTGAAAGAATGATTGCTCTTCAAAATACAGGTTATTATTCTCATAGATGCAACATTGTTAATGCTATCAAATCATACAATGGATTCAAAAAAGAGAAATTGAAAATAGGAAAATATCATGATGTTTCATACATAGAAGGCTACATTAATGGTCTAACAATAATTTTATTTAGTGGAAATAAACTTCCCTTATTAAGATGGATTCCTCTTTTTTACATATACGGATATAAAGGTAATTTAACTAAATTTTCAGAATATAAAAAGATAAGAAAAAATGCAGAAAATCTTCACAAAAAAGCTTATAAATATGCAAAAGAAATTGTTAAAAATGTGATTGGAGATAGTAATTTAATTTACCATCATACACCATTTCTATTATAGATTAATTCATTAATATTTGGCAAAGAAGAAAAATAAACGGGACAGGTACAATTATTCCCATAGCAGGAAAACGTAGCACGGGTCTTCAGACCCGTTAAAGCGCGGCTAAAGCAACGCACTACATTATATCTTTATCTACTTCCGTCGCTTCGCGACACCTCCGCCTGCGGAGGACACGCGGTGACATCTTTATTTCAATATCACCAACGCATACGCCTGCAAAGGACACGCAATGCCGGTTTTATGAAATGAAGACATCTCTTCCTTCCCAGTATTTTTTCCGCAGATCTTTCTTCAGCATTTTGCCAATGAGGTTTCGGGGAATTATGTCGATATAATCAACGGATTTGGGAACTTTAAATCCGGCCAGGCGTTCTTTGCAAAAGCTGATGATATCTTCTTCACTGACGGAATGTCCTTTTTTAAGAACAACAACAGCTTTTACCTGCTCGCCCCATTTTTCGTCGGGGACTCCGATAACGCCGACATCCGCTATTCCTTCCATCTGGAGAATAACGCCCTCGACTTCCGCGGGGTAGATGTTGGTGCCTCCGCTCACGATCATATCTTTTGCCCTGTCGACAAGATAGTAATAACCGTCATTATCCACGCGGGCCATGTCGCCGACGGTTGCCCATTCGGGATCGAGGAAGGCCTCTTTTGTTCCTTCTTCATTGTACCAATAGCCGTCAAGAATCTGCGGACTGCGGCTGTATAGCAGCCCGAAGCCCCCAGCATGTTGTATATCGCGGGAGTTTTAAAATTCGCGGCCATTTTCTGAAATATCGAGGTATGCATGGGAGCGCCGCATGACACAACAACCCTCATGGATGAAAGGTCATATCTGGCTATGGTTTCTTCGGGCAGGGAAAACATCCAGTCATACATGACGGGGACCATGAAGATAAAAGTAGGATGATAAGCGTCAATGAGCCTCAGGGTGTCTTCCGGGATAAATGCGGGCGCGATAAAGAGCGATCCTCCGGCTATCAGGGTGCTGAACAGATATCCCGATGTTGCCGCCGCGTACATCGGAGCAACCACAAGCATGGTATCATTATTTGTCAATCCCAGTGTTATGCAGGTGGAAACGGCCATGCTGTAATCGCTGTAGTTGCTTCTGGCCGCACCTTTGGGCCTGCCGGTGGTGCCCGATGTATAAAAGAGCGAACGCAGATCGTCCGGAGAAGACTCAACATTCATTTCTGTTTCACTGCCGCGTTTCAAAAATGCTTCATAGTTTTCAACGTCACCCAAAGACGCATCGCCGATGGCTATAATATGACGCATGGCAGGCAGCTTTTCTTTCATTTTCAACACGGCGGGCACCAGCTGGTCCTGCGCAAATACAACTGCGGCGCGGCAATCATTGATCTGATAGGCGATTTCGTCACTCTTTAAGCGGTAATTCCCGAATGTCAGGGGTGAACCGACCATGTCCGCGGCGATTACTATTTCTATATATTCAGGGGAATTTGGCATGTAGGTGACAATCAGGTCGCCTTTTTTAATGCCGCAAGAGATCATTGAATTGGCAAGTTTTGTCGCGCGTTGCCACAATTGCCTGTAGGTCAGCGAGCTTTTTTCGGTTTTTATCGCCACCTTGTCCGGAGTTTTTCGAACATGTCCCCGTATGGAGTTGAATCCGCTGCTTGTAACGGTCTTTCTTCCCGGCTGTCTTCCAATGAAACTCATTTTATTACCCCCTGTGTATTGAGTATAGACCGGCGGGCATGTTGATGAACTTCCTTCAGGCCAGCTCCGGTCCGCTTAGGTTTAATGACTTATACCACGTTCATTGAACGTGGTCAACTAAATATTAATGATCGTTTTTCTCAATAAAATTGAAAGTTGTTATGATATTATGACATGATTTTAAGGAGTTTGAACAGGTTTAAACCGGGTTGACGATTATTTTGTTTCCCTGATTATTCGGGGGAAGATTATTTCCCGGAAATATTTTTTCATCGCGGCTTCCACATCGTACCTGCCTTTATGCAGGCACCAGTCATACAAAACGCCGCGAGCGACGGTCATGATAAAATGCGCATACTCATCCGGTTTAATATTTTTTTTCATGACGCCGCCGGCTTGTAACGCGGCGATGGAATCGCGAATCGTTTTGAAAAAGGGCCTTCGCCTGTGAAGAAAAAAATCCGTGCCTGAATCCAGTTGCCCCTTGTATATTTGTTTCACCAAATCCGCTTTATACATTTTGGCATCCTTAGCCATGGTGAAAACAGTGAAATATATTTTATCAACGGGTGAGGCGTTTTTATCAAGAGCCCCCAGTCTTTTTTCTAAATCATCATCAATAATTTTATAAGATTCAACAATCAGGTCCGCTTTGGATTTGTAGTAGTGGTAAAAAAGTCCCTTGGCGATTCCGACTTCTTTGCTTATTTCTTCCAGGGTTACGTTATCGAAACCTTTTTTAAGAATTAACTGTATTGCCGTGTCATAAATTCGCTTCTTTGTTTCCTGCGCCTGTTTGCCGCGGCTGGTTAATTTCTTTTTTTCCATTAAAAAAGTTCTCTCATGCGATTGCTGCCGGGATTACAGCCGGTTATTTTGCCTTTGTCAAAAAAACCATTAACATCAAATTCTTTTCAGTTCAAGAAATTTGAACGCTGTTTAAGTGAATCGGAACTCTCCGCGGCTTGCTCTCAGAGAGCTTCAGGGTCCCAAGGGATCTGCCATTGACCTTTGATGATCTTGCATCTGGAAAATGTAGTACGGGTCTTCAGACCCGTTAAAGCGCAGCTAAAGCAACGCATTACATCATATCTCAAAAATAAACGGGACAGGTACAATTATTCCTATACACGAATTCATGGCGGGAGGAAGAAAGAAACAAAATTCCTATTTCCGGAAGAGAGTCAGCTATCAAGTCAAATAAAGAATCGTATCAACCTTGTCGATTTGATCAGGCTTGATGACCATATGCAGTGATGAATCGTTGCACTGAAAGGTCACTTTCTCTTTCTGCGGTAAAAGGCTGACTTCACTTACACTCTTCCACAGACTGCCGCAAAGTTCAATGGAAACTTCTTCTCTGGAGGAACTGCGGTTGATCAGATGCAGCAGCAGCCCTTCGTTGTATTCACTTACGACCGCATCGAAATTGTTTGAGCTGAGCCTGACACTCAAAGGACGAAACCAGACATAGCGAACGGGCGCCGCGTTGATAAAATATTCCTTGCGTGGCTTGTACCATTCGCCCAGCATACAAAGCTGTTTGATCTGATCCGGAAAAATACGGCCATCCATCATTGAAGTTGCACCGATGCAAATCTTGCCGCCGCAGGCAAGAACCATTGCCGCCTGCCTGATAATTTCCAGCGGATCTCTTCCCACTGATGATCGAATATCCAACGGAAGGCGTTTGCCCATTTTCGGGAACTGGTAAATACAGGAAATCCGCCTGAAGCTTCTTTGCGGATGACGACCCATTTCCCGTCATAGCGGTGTGCCTCACCGGAAGTGATTTGAATTTTTCTGTATGATCCGGGCATCAGATTCGACATGTTGAAAGTCATAACCGTCTCCGGATATTTTTCCTGAAAGTATTTGTATGTCGTTTCCGTGGAACCGTCGGCCCACCACCAGTCGAACCACATCCCGTCCGGACGATACTGATTCATTATCTCATCGAAATGTTTTATCAGGTATTTTTGATAATCCTTGTTGTTTCCAATGAAAGAAGGCAGGATTTCCCTTGCCGGCTGGATGGAATCGAATTGAGGATTGTGATCGAAGACGGCCGAATAATAATACATGAAGGGAATCTGAGACGAACGACTCAACTCGGCAAATTCCTCCGCATAGTCCCTGTCGGCTGTCCATTTTGTTGTTTTCGTGTTCCACCAGCAAATGCCGTCATGCCATTTTATTTCAAAGACATGGTAATCAAGCCCGATGTCCCTGCTTAAATCCACCCATTCCTTTACTTTGCAGTATGGACCGTTAAAATTGATGTTGCCTTTTTCATCGCTCATGCTTTTGTTGAATTCAACGAAGTTGCGGTCCCATTGCCATCCCGGACGCAATTCAATCTGGTACATGACACTTAACCCCGGCTTCTCAAACCATTTTCTGTTTCGCAAAACGCCTCTTCTCCTGCCTCTGACAAATAGAAGCGTCCGAAACGACATGCCGATCCAGCGGACTGCCGATACTAATCCGTAAATTATCATTTTGAGACTAAACATAGTTCTGTTTTGAGAGCACTCTGTGAGTATTTGGAAAATAGCGGGTTAGGATCATATTTGACCTGCCCCGGAAACTTGTATCAAAAGTTGAGCCGGGAATCCACTTTTTTTAATCGCCGATGATTTGTAAAATAATATCCCTGTGCCTGCCCCGGTTGTCAAAGTCGATGAATACAATCTGCTGCCATGTTCCCAGAGTCAGTTTCCCATTGAGAATAGGAACAGTAAGAGAAGGCTTCATTAATGCAGCACGAACGTGGGAAAAACCATTGCCGTCTTCCCATCGTTTATCATGAGCATAAGAAATGTCTGATGGGGCAATTCTTTCGAGAGCTTCTTTTAAATCCTGCAACGCGCCGGATTCATATTCAATGGTTGTTATTGATCCTGTAGAACCGGGACAGAAAATTGTAATAAGACCATCGGCAACCGGCGATTGTTTAACAATAGCAAGAACCTTGGGAGTGATATTAATAATGTCGCAGAAGCCTTTTGTATCAATCGAAATCGTTTTTGAAATGACCATAAATTCATCCTTTTGATTTAATCATTCTGGTCCAGACTCTTTTCTTTTTTAACCAATGCGGCGATAGTTATCTTTTCAGAACCATACT
This sequence comes from Smithella sp., assembly GCA_050011015.1. Lineage (GTDB taxonomy): Bacteria > Desulfobacterota > Syntrophia > Syntrophales > Smithellaceae > Smithella. Next base: position 4,144 of record JBEKJX010000207.1, on the reverse strand, counting down.
TGTTCCGTATTTTATCCATTGCCTTGTCGATTCGTTCATTCTTGCCGTTTTTTAAATGATCATTTATTTTGTCAAAAAGTGACAATTGATCAGATGAACAATCTTCATTAAATCCGGAGATGCTTATTCCGATTAATCTTACCGTAAGAGACTTATTCCAATTTTGTTCAAGCAGACTGCAACCAGCCCGGTATATTTCTTTGGTGGTGCATGTTGCAGGAATCGTTGTTTGCCTGGTGACAGAATGAAAATCCGAATACTTCAGTTTTATATGAACAGTGCGCCCTTTCTTCCCTTGTTCTCTTACAGTTACGCCAATATCATCAGCAAGCTCCATCAAAACAATTTTTGCCTTTTCAATATCTTTAATATCTTCCGACAGTGTTTTTTCGCGCCCGATTGATTTTATATCATCATCCACACGAGCAAGAACAGATGAATCGTCTATTCCATTAGCATGCCGGTAAATTTCAAATCCGCCTTTTCCGAAAGTTTTAACAATAAGTTTTTCTTTGGATGTGGCAAGATCACCTATCGTCTTTATTCCCATATGGTTCAACTTTTCAGTTGTTTTAGCGCCAACACCATACATTTCTTTAACCGGAAGCGGCCAGAGCTTTATTGGAATATCCTTTTCCCATAGTTCAGTGATGCCAAGAGGCTTCTTCATTTCAGCCGCCATTTTTGCAAGGAATTTGTTTTCAGCGATTCCAATTGAACACCAAAGCCCAAGACTGTCTTTTATTTCATTCATTATTCGTTGTGCAGCAACCATAGGTTTGCCGAACAGCCCTTCACTTCCTGTCATATCAAGCCAGGCCTCATCAATGCTGTTCTGTTCGAGAGCAGGAGTATAATTGGAGAGTATGTTCATGACCTCTTCTGATTTCTGCCCATAGAAATGATGATCCGGTGGAACCAGGATTAATTCAGGGCAGAGTTTCAAAGCTTCGTGGATAACCATAGTAGTTTTGACACCACATGCCCTTGCTTCATAATTTGCTGCCAGAATGATTCCTGTACGTTTCTTCGGATCGCCGGCAACAGCTGCCGGGTTTCCGACAAGAGAAGGATTTCTTGTCATTTCACAACTGATAAAAAAGGCATTCATGTCTACAAGAAATATAACTTTTTGCGTAGGGCACCTCTTTGGGCAAAGACATGTTATTATTTTATGATCATTTTGTTAATGAATCAATCTTCTTCAGGACAGGATCATCGGCCAGGAATATATTGGTGGTTTCAGTCTCGTCATCATAAACTAAAACTGCCAACCAGTTTTTCAATTTGTCCTTTACCTGTTTGAGTTTTGTTTCCAAAGAAGCTTCAACGGCGCCATAATCAGTTCCGCCTCTGGAAATAAATTCTTCAATAACCCCTTTTAAGGCTTTAGCACTGAGTTTATTTACCGGAATGATATGGATCATTGGATTTGCTCCTTGCAAAAAAACGCGATGAAGATTGATATTGTTCTCAAATTAAATCACGATACATTTAGAATGAGAAATAGAAATTTATTTGCGGTTCAATAATTTTGCCCATTGTTTCCGCTGATTTAATTTTCGAATCATCGTAAATAAAAGATGACATGGCGTTGATAAATTTTGATACTTGCTTGTCATCGCTATTAGCATATGCCTCATCTCTGGTCGGCATAAACGTATTCTCCCCGAAAAAAATGATTTTAACTTTGCCTGGTAAGGACTTTGTTTCTGATTTTGGCGTTGAATCATTATTTTGATCAGAAGATAAGGAAAATATATCTTTAGAATCAACGCTGGCAGGTATGCCTATATCAGCGGCGGATGAATCTTTAATTGAAATTTTCCTGCTGGAATGGCCTAAGGCTAAATCAGGATCGGCGACGAATAACTGCCAATCAAAAATAAATCCTGAGGCGCTGGCCGGCACCACTATTGTTAAATAAGAAATAATTATAATGAGTTTCAAGCCGATTATTTTTTTCATATATTTCATTAAATATTTCCTGCTTATTTAGACAACCTTATCTTTTGTTCCCAATGGTAAAATCAAAAGCTGCTCTGTCAGCACCAATTTGTCTGCCCGAAATGATTAGCCGCTTTTATTTCAAAAATAGATTCTATCGCGGTCATTCAAAACGCTTTCCTACGTGGTCAACATAATACCCGACTGTTTATTAATTCACCATATTTTTTCATATATCGTTAAACCATTTAAACGTTTCATTGAAACAAATAGAAATAACGGCTTTTAAAGCAGTTATCACGAAAGATCACTTCTGTTAATTCATGTTAAATATCATCAACTTACAATATTCTTTGTTTCTTTTGAAAACTTGGCACGTTAATTTCATTGTTATAAAGGCAAATAGACACATTACCTAAGGAGGTAACAGATCATGAAAAAGACATTAGCAACAACAATAGTAGCGGCGGCAGTAGTTCTTTTAACGGCAACTTTCAGCTTTGCTGAATACACGGCAGCAGGAGCAACCAATTTCCCATTTTTTCAACTGGGTTGTTTAATCGTTGGCGGATTGGTCATCGTTTCCCTGAAACGCAAATATGACAAGATGTATGTTAGCGAAGTGGTCGGAATCTTCGCTCTGTATACAATCCTGATGGCTCTTTTCACCAGCCCTGTTATTGAAGCAGTGAAGACCATCGTCAGCTAGAAGGGATTAGAGAATAATGATCATAAAAGAGGATGTTTAAACTCTACTAAATATAAACATGATCTGTGGATATCTCCACATTCCTTAAAACCCCTCAAGGCTTGTACAGATTGAGGGGTTTCTTATTATCTCAAAGAACCATCTTTTTACAAAGTATCCGTAGTGGATAGTTATTTAATTTAAGGATTACCGGTGAAAATCTGTTATCGATCTCGCAGTTTATTCAAGTAATCAGCAGTGAAGCAACGATTCTTTTTTTTAAATTGTCTTCAGCAGCAACGTGTCCAGATCAAAGCGCGGTCTCGCCTTTGGTGTTTGATCGGGATACCCTACAGGCAGAAGCACTACCGGGTAAATACTCTCGTCAAGTTTCAGGTATTCTTTTAATTTATCCCGGTCAAACCTTCCCAGCCAGCAACTGCCCAGACCCAGATCAACAGCCTTAAGAACGATATGTTCTACCGCAATTGCCACATTCATCGAAAGGTAGGCCTTAGCCGCATCGGCCTCCATAGCAGCACTGGTGGATGGAGCCGCACTATCAAAATTCACATCTACTCCGTCAAAAACGCCCGCTTCCAGCAATTCGCCCATACGTTTATCTCTCGAAGAAATTGCCGTCAGATCGGCGCAGCAAACAAAAACGACGGAGGCTTTGATAATGAATTTGTATGGCGTACACTGACCAAGAGCCTCTTTGGCCGCCTGTGATTGCACAATGATAAAACGTGATGGTTGAAGATTCGATCCCGAAGGAGCGAGCCGCGCGGCATCGAGAAGCTGCCGGACAGTATCTGCTGAAATATCCCCCTGCCGGAATTTACGAATGCTCCTGCGTGAGACGATAATGTCTGATAGTTCCACTGTTCACCTCCGTTATTAATCCTCTATTTTTTCTTCAAAGAAATTCCATCCCGGATGAACGTCAGAATTTCCATAAATTCTTTATTGAAAAAAGACTCACTTGATTCAGATTGTTTTCTTTCCGCAATAGTTTTCCCGAATGCATTAAAATGCACCTTTTCTATAACCTCTTTTAATTCTTTATAATCGAAAACATTCAAAGCTCTGGCCGCAGCCACATAACCTCTAATATATTGTTTCCGTTCCTCAGATACAGAATCGTTGAGTTTGATTTCTTTGCAATATTCCCATACAATGTGGGATAATATATCAAGGTAGCGTTCTTTATCGATCATGATTCAAATAACTCCTTTGAAGAGGTTTTATTCTTCCTCTATATATCTTTTAATTCAATATCGTCTTGTTTCGTTTCTTCCTGTTTTGCTCTTGCCTTGTTAAGTTCTTGCAGCAGTTCGTTTGAATGATTTAACAATCGTGCAGCTTCTCTCTCCAAATTTCTCATTCTTTTTTCCAGGGCATCATCTTCCAGTTCCAATTCGGCTGCATCATCTTCAGTTTCAACACCGGTCTGTTTAGGATCAAGTTTTTCTGCCATTTGTTATCTACCCTCATATTTCTCAGAAT
>JBEKJX010000206.1:0-7023 GCA_050011015.1 Smithella sp. | reverse complement strand
TGGTTATGACAGTTTTGAAGAGATGAAAAAAACTCCTCTGAAAAAGAGGTACACCCCGGAGTCCTGTGCCGAACACGAGGCGAGAAAAGCCAATAGGAGACGAGGTGAGAATGTTCCGTCGAATTATGAAGTAAGCATTATCCGCAAGGACGGAAATATCCGTAACCTTGAAGTATTTCGCAAGCAGGTGCTCTGGAACGGCGAGACGCAATTTCAGGCGCTTTACAATGATATAACAAAACGCAAGCAGGCCGAAAAAAATCTGCGGGACAGTGAAGAACGTTATCGTATTGTAGTGGAAAATGCCCAGGAATCCATCATCATCACACAGGATGCCAGGATTGTCTTCGCCAATGCCGCCGCGGTTGAAAATACCGGTTTTTCCGCAGAAACTTTAATATCAACAGATTTTTCAAAACTTATCCACCCCGATGATGCGGACATGGTTAAAGATTACCACTCAAGAAGATTGAATGGCGAAAAAGTTCCTTCCGTCTACTCTTTCAGGGTTATTTGCAAGGATAAAACAGTGAAGTGGGTGGAACTCAATGCCACATTGATTCAATGGGAAAAAAAACCGGCCATCCTTAATTTTTTAAACGACATAACACAGCATAAATTACTGGATGAAGAACGCAGTGAAAGTTTTAAGCGGACAAAGGAAACATTAGACGCCACTGTAAATTCGATAGCCATGATTGTGGAAACGAGAGATCCTTACACCACGGGTCATCAGCTTCGAGTCTCTCATCTGGCCAGGGATATTGCCGCGGCAATGGGCCTGCCCCTTGATCAGCAGGAATTTGTCGGCACAGCCGCCATTATACATGATATCGGCAAGTTATCCATTCCGTCGGAAATTCTCAGCAAACCGACAAAACTGACCATTCTGGAATTTGAATTAATTAAAACTCACTCCCAGTCAGGGTACAATATCCTGAAGGATATTAAATTCCCCTGGCCGGTGGCGACTGTCATCCTCCAGCATCATGAAAGGATGAATGGATCCGGCTATCCCAATAAACTTAAAGGAAAAGATATCCTTCTGGAGTCCAGGATCGTGGCCGTCGCCGATGTTGTCGAGGCCATCTCTTCTCACCGTCCATACCGGCCGACATTGGGGATTAATTTTGCTCTGGACGAAATTACCAAGCATAGAGGTATCCTTTATGATCCAAAAGTCGTCGATGCCTGTCTTGGTTTATTCCGGAATAAAAACTACACTTTCAGTTAAGGGAATCCTCCGTTTATAATTATTTAAATGAAAGGAGATGAAACAATGACTACTTTACTTCGCGTTTTAATTGTAGATGATTCGGACGATGACACCAACCTGATAATACGAAAATTACGAGACGATGGCTACAACCCTAAATGGAAAAGAGTAGACACAGCTGGGATGTTATTCTCTGCGACTATAAAATGCCTCTTTTCAGCGTTCATGCGGCGCTGAAAATTGTCCAGGAAGAGAATATTGACATTCCATTTATCCTTGTTTCCGGCGCCATCGGAGAGGACGCCGCCATGGCCGCGGTGAAATCCGGAGCGCACGACTACGTGATGAAGGGCAACCTGAGCAGACTTGCAATAACTATAGAAAAAGAGATTAATGAAGCGAAAAACCGGTCCAAAAAAGAAAAATGATGATGCAACGCTAAAAACTGATTAAATTCCCCTGATTTTTCTGATGATTCTCTGATGTAAATACCCGTTGCAACTTCCGCCGGCGAAATATCCACACTGCCTTCCATATTCCTTAATTAAAATGACTTTTAAACTTTTATAGATACTTTCAGGCAATTGAAAGAAAGTTATCACCCCGGCGATTCATTTTTTTCGCCGTTTATTTTTGGGTTTCGCCGCGGTTTGAGAGATTGGAACAGACGGAGGCGGTGACTGAGGCGACGATGGAGATTTAATCAGTTTGATGGCTATTATTACGCCCAGTACAAAAAAAATGATGCATCCATACTGTCCGGGCGTTAACGAGAAGTAACGAATATCCCCGTTGTGCCCGGCATCCACGCGAAGAAAGTCCAGAAATAATCTCACCGGCGTATAGAGAAACAAAACGGCCGCGGAATAGCTTCCCGGTTTTGCTTTCAGACGATGAAGGATGAGAATCGTGGGCAGCAGGATGAGCAGGGTAAATAAAAACTCGTAAAATCCCAGGTTGTGTCTGGAACCTCCGGGTTGTTGAAATGCCAGAAAGAAATTGCTTAACACGCCGGGATGATCAAAAACGATCGTACATCCCAGTCTTCCGAAAATCCATCCCAAAACCAAACCTTGAAGAATGCATTCGGCAAACACCAAGGGAAAGCGCACTTTCTTTTTGCGGACGAAAAACAGAAAACCGGCCAGTCCGCCGAAAAACCCCCCAAAAGAACTTAGCCCGTCCCAGAACCTTAACAAATAAATAAGCCCGTCCTGGGAAAAACGCGCGGGATGATAGAAGACGACTTCGAAAAAATGAGCAAAAAGGAATGCCGGAATCACCGTATATAAAATCGCGTCATCTATTTCTTCCCGGTTAATTCCGGCCTGTTTGCCCCGATATAAAGCCAGCGCTCTGCCGGCGAAAATGCCAATGGCAACCAGCAGTCCAAATATCTTGAAATGCAATGGGCCTATAATCAGAAAATCCGAGGTTTTGATTGTGATATCAGGAAGCACTATCGTGAAACTCCATTCTTGTTATCATGAGATCGCGAAATCATTTATTCATGGAACAACCTTTTTTTTACATAACATAGAATTATAAATTTGGAAATCAAGGATTACTAGGAAGGAAAAATAGTATAAGTAAAAAGTCTTTCCTCCTCCGCTTTTATTACGACTTTTTTCCCATTGCCAAAATTAACCGGATATGTTAGAAAAACCCTCTTAGAATTAGGGCTATAAATTATGGAAAAAATTACAGTAATCAAAGGTTTTAAAGATATTCTGCCGGAAGATACTCCTGATTGGTGCCGGGTGGAATCAATCGCCCGCGAAGTCTTCAACTCTTTCGGGTTTCGCGAAATTCGCGTACCCATTATGGAAAAGACAGAGCTGTTCAAACGGAGCATCGGGGAAACAACCGATATTGTCGAAAAGGAAATGTATACTTTCGCCGACCGCGATAATGAATTAATAACTTTGCGGCCGGAGGCGACCGCGTCAGTTATTCGCGCCTACATTGAACACAACATGTCGGCTGCGGAACAGATAACAAAACTTTTTACGATTGGCCCGATGTTTCGCCGCGAAAGGCCGCAAAAAGGCCGCTTCCGTCAATTTCACCAGATCAATGCCGAACTTTTTGGTGAGGATAAGCCTCAATCTGATGTGGAAGTTATCTTAATGCTGATTCAATTTCTGGAATCGGCCGGACTTAAGGAGCTTAATCTGGAAATTAATTCGCTGGGCTGTAAGTCATGCAGGCCTGCTTTTTCCAAGGCTGTCGTTGATTATTTAAAAGGATCGGAAAAAGGACTTTGTCCCGATTGCCAGAGAAGAATGGTCACAAATCCCCTGCGGGTTTTCGATTGTAAAGTAGATAGTTGCAGCGCCATCATCGCCCTGGCTCCGCGAATATTAGATTATTTATGCGCCGGCTGCAAAGAGCATTTTGATGAAGTTAAATCCTGTCTTGATGAATTGAATATCAGCTATGCGGTTAATCCCAAAATGGTGCGCGGCCTTGATTATTACGTTAAAACGGCTTTTGAGGTTAAATCGGGATCGCTCGGCGCCCAAAATTCCCTCGCGGGCGGCGGCCGGTATGACGGCCTGGTCAGCGATCTCGGCGGACCTCAAGCGCCGGGAATCGGCTTTGGGGTGGGAATTGAACGTCTTCTGTCCTGCCTGCCCTCTATTGAAAAAAGTAAATACAAGACGGATTTATTTATAGCCGCGCTTGGCCCGCGGGCGCAAAAAACCGGTTTTAAGCTTACCTGCGAATTACGCAGGGCGGGAATATCCGCGGCAATGGACTATTCCGACAAGAGTTTAAAAAGCCAGATGAAACGCGCCGATAAACTAAACAGTTCCTACACGCTGATTTTCGGTGACAAGGAACTTGACGAAAAACGTGTCGAGCTTAGAAACATGAACACAAAAACCCAGCAGGTTTTGCCACTGGACAATTTGCTGGAATCCATAATCAAAATTATTAAAGAGAGGTAAAAGTTTTGGCTGATTTTCTGACAAAAGACAAAAGAACTCATTACTGCGGCGCTTTGGATATTTCTCTTGTAGACAAGGAAGTGATCCTGATGGGCTGGGCGCATCGCCGTCGCGATCACGGCGGTGTTATTTTTGTGGACTTACGCGACCGTGAAGGAATGGTACAGGTTGTTTTCAACCCTGATGCCGGAGAAAATGTTCACACGGAGGCGCATAAAATCCGCAGCGAATTTGTTTTAGCCGTTAAGGGGAAAGTGCGCAAAAGACCGGATGGCATGGATAATCCGGCGTTAAAGACCGGCCAGATCGAAGTTATCGTCTCCGAACTGGAAATCATGAATGAATCCAAAACGCCTCCTTTTTCTTTTGATGATGAGGATATTTCGGAAAACGTGCGCTTAAAATACCGTTATCTGGACCTGCGCCGTCCGGCGATTCAGCAGAATTTGTTTTTACGCAGCCGTCTTGCCGCGTCCACGCGCCATTACTTTGAACAAAACGGTTTTATTGAAGTTGAAACGCCCTTTCTGGGCAAAAGCACTCCCGAAGGCGCACGGGATTACCTTGTTCCCAGCCGGATCAACAAGGGCACATTTTACGCGCTGCCGCAATCGCCCCAGATATTCAAGCAACTATTGATGGTATCCGGTTTTGACCGTTATTATCAAATTGTAAAATGTTTCCGCGATGAAGATTTACGCGCCGACCGTCAGCCGGAATTCACGCAAATTGACGTCGAGATGTCCTTTATCACTGAAGAAGACATTATGAATATGATGGAAGGCCTGATGAAAGCCATCTTTAAGGCCTGCCTGGACAAGGAAATTACCCTGCCCCTTCCCCGGCTGACCTACGCCCAGGCAATAAACCGTTACGGCAAAGATAACCCCGATGTGCGTTTCGGCATGGAACTGGTTGACCTGACCTCCATCGTCAAAGATTCCGGTTTTAAGCTCTTTTCGGAAGTTGCCGCGTCCGGCGGAATTATCAAAGCTATCAAAGCAGATCAGGCGGCCTCTCTTTCCCGCAAAGATCTGGACGCGTTGAAGGACTTTGTCGAAATTTACGGAGCCAAAGGTCTGGCATGGGCCAGAGTCAATGCCGCCGACTGGACTTCGCCTATTTTCAAATTTCTCAAACCCGAAGAAGTGGAAGGTATCGCCAAAACCATGAATGCCGGAGAAGGAGATGTTATTTTCTTTGTTGCCGATATGCCGCGTGTCGTCAATGACTCGCTGGGTAATTTACGAATCCATCTGGCAAAGAAACTGAATTTAATCGATTCTGAAGCGCTGGCATTTACCTGGATCACGGAATTCCCGCTGATGGAATATTCCGAATCGGAGAAACGTTTTGTTTCCACGCATCATCCGTTTACTTCGCCCTTTCTGGAAGACTTGCCGCTTTTGGCTGCGGATCCCGGCAAAGTCCGGGCGCGGGCGTATGATCTGGTTCTTAACGGTTCGGAAATCGGCGGCGGCAGTATTCGTATTCACCGCAAAGACGTTCAGGCGCAGGCGTTTGCCGCCCTGGGCTTATCCGATGAAGATGCCCGTTCCAAATTCGGGTTCCTGCTTGAAGCGCTGGAATACGGCGCTCCGCCTCATGGAGGCCTGGCTTTCGGACTTGACCGGTTGACCATGATCATGACACGCGCGGAATCTATCCGGGACGTTATCGCTTTTCCGAAAACACAGAAAGCATCCGACCTGATGTCGGACGCGCCTTCAAAAGTAAGCATAGAGCAATTGATGGAGTTATCGCTAAAAATTGTTTAATCAAAAATATTGGAGAAAATATGGCAGAATCCAAAAACAAGAAAAAATCTACAGCTAAAAAACGTAAAATATTTAAATTACAGGAATTGGATGAACCAAACTTATATAAGGATATTTTCCCTTACACTGAAGTAAGCAAAATTGTTTTCGACAACAAACCCGTTCCGATGCGCCCCGCTGAAGATATTTTCATCACCGACACAACATTCCGTGACGGACAACAGTCGCGGCCTCCCTATACGGTGGAACAAATCGTTAAAGTATTCCAATTTTTGAATAAACTTGGCGGCCCCAACGGAGTAATCCGTCAAACGGAATTTTTCCTTTACAGCAAGAAAGACAAAGACGCCGTAAATGAATGCCTGGAGCTTGGCCTGCGTTATCCGGAAATTACCAGTTGGATCCGGGCGACAAAAGAAGATGTTCCTTTAGTCAAGGAATTCGGACTTAAGGAAACCGGCCTGCTTACCTCCGTTTCCGATTACCATATTTTCCTCAAGCTGAACAAAAAGCGAAGCCAGGCTTTGAATGATTATATGGGGGTTGTTAAATCAATTCTGGATTTAGGAATCATTCCCCGCTGCCACTTTGAAGATGTCACCCGCGCCGATATTTACGGCTTCTGCATTCCTTTCGCTCAGGAACTGATGAAACTCAGGGAAGAAAGCGGCATTGATATAAAAATCAGGCTTTGCGACACGATGGGTTACGGCGTTACTTATCCCGGCGCCGCCCTGCCCCGCAGCGTTGACAAGCTTGTCCACGCCTTTATCAATGATGCCGGCGTCCCCGGCCATCTCCTGGAATGGCATGGCCATAATGATTTTCACAAGGCCATGATCAACGCCACAACCGCGTGGCTCTATGGCTGCAGCGCGGCCAATTCCACCCTTCTGGGACTGGGTGAAAGAACCGGCAATCCCCCCATTGAAGGTTTGATTTTCGAATATATCGCGCTTAAGGGAGAAAACGGCATTGACACAACTGTCATTACCGATATCGCCGAATATTTTGAAAAGGAAATCGGCGTGAAAATACCGCATAATTATCCTTTTGTCGGATTGGGGTTCAATGT
>JBEKJX010000205.1:0-5637 GCA_050011015.1 Smithella sp. | reverse complement strand
GAGGCAAGATCGGTAAGGAAATTGCGGTGTCCGGGTAGAACCAGTTTTACCGGCAAATTCCTGATCATTTCCAGACTCTTGAAGTAGTTTTTAAGAGAGTTAACCTCGTATGACCACGACTCGATATGCGGCGTGATATCGTAAAGGACGTGATCACCGGAAAAAAGTATTTGTTTTTCTTCATCATAAAGGCAGATATGCCCTTGGGTATGTCCGGGCGTCAGCAGACATTTAAGGTTGTAGTCGCCGATTTGAATGATATTGCCGTCATCAAGGAGGGTAAATTCCGGGATTTTCTTAGGGCTGTATTTTAAACCGGGATGGCTTTCCATGGCTTTTACAAGTTCCTCCAATTGAAAACCATTGTGCAACGCGTAATCCAGCATTGCCTGCCAGTCGATGTTTTCATTGAATACTCTGGAATCGATTCTGCTGATATAAACAATGCTGGTATCTGTGGCCAGTCTGGAAACCAGTCCGGTGTGGTCGGAGTGCATATGCGTAAGCATGAAATCTGTTTTGGACAAATCAATATCAAGAGCATGCAAACCTTCCTGCATGGCCTCAAAACAGACGCTCCGGTTAAATCCTGTATCGATAATCAGGTTCCGGTCATCAGATTTTATGACGTACGAGTTGAGGTCTTTCAGCGGACTGTTGGGCAGGGGTATTATAATCCGGTATAGACCGGGCATTATTTCTTCCAAAATTAAAACTCCTTTATAATTCAAATAATTATGTCGAATTTACGATTAGCACGTTTAACCGCAGGAAACAAGCCCTCTCAGGGTTTTTATATAAGAAATATTAGCTTGACATCTTGCAAAGCAACATGTATTAAGCCCACCAGACAAAAATGCTGGTTTACGGTGGATACCCCATCTTGCAGAGATTCTAACAAGTGTGGGGTTTTCTGTTTTATATAAGAAATAGAAAAAAGGAAAAAGGTAATGAAAATTGAAGATCAAAAACTTCGCAACATCGGTATAAGTGCGCATATAGATTCCGGAAAAACCACACTTACCGAGAGAATTCTTTACTATACAAAAAGAATTCATGCCATTCATGATGTCAAGGGAAAAGATGGCGTCGGAGCCACGATGGATTCCATGGAACTTGAAAAGGAACGCGGGATTACCATAGCTTCGGCGGCCACATATTGCGAATGGCAGGGCCATGAAATAAATATAATAGACACTCCGGGGCATGTTGATTTTACCATAGAAGTGGAAAGATCGCTCCGTGTTCTCGATGGCGCCATTCTTGTTTTATGCTCTGTGGGCGGCGTTCAGTCGCAATCCATCACGGTTGACCGGCAGATGAAAAGATATAAGGTTCCGTGCATCGCCTTTATTAATAAATGTGACCGCAGCGGTGCCAATCCTTTACGTGTTATCAGCCAGTTGAGAACAAAGCTGGGACACAATGCCGTGGCCATGCAGATTCCCATTGGTCTGGAAAATGATGCCGAAGGCGTCATTGATTTAGTCGGCATGAAGGCGCTTTATTTTGACGGCAATAACGGGGAGATTGTCCGCGAGGAGGAAATCCCGCAAAATCTTCTGGCAGAAGCCAAAGCGAAAAGAGAAGAATTGATTGATGCGGCTTCGTTATTTTCCGATGAGTTGACGGAAGCAATTCTTAATGAACGCGAAATAACTTCCGAATTGATTTACGCGGCGGTGCGCAAAGGCACATTGGAAAGAGAAATAACGCCTGTTTATATGGGTTCAGCCTATAAAAATAAAGGCATACAGCCATTGCTTGACGGCGTGAATTATCTTTTGCCCTGTCCTTCCGAAATAGAAAATGTGGCCATGGATATGAACAATAACGAGGAAACGGTTGTGTTGAACAGTGATCCCGAAAAACCGATTGTTGCTCTGGTCTTTAAACTTGAAGACGGCCAGTACGGGCAATTAACGTATATTCGCGTTTATCAGGGAACATTGTCGAAAGGTTCAACTATTGTCAATATCCGCAATGGCAAGAAAGTTAAGGTTGGACGTGTTGTGCGGATGCATGCCGAGCAAATGGAAGATGTCGACTCCCTGAAGGCCGGATACATCGGCGCTTTATTCGGAATTGAATGTTCCTCCGGCGACACCTTCACTTCTCCGGAAATAAATTTAACGATGATTTCAATGTATGTGCCCAAGCCTGTTATATCGCTGGCCATTGTGCCCAAAGACAACAAATCGCAGTTGGCTATGGCAAAAGCTTTGAATAGATTTTCCAAGGAAGATCCGACTTTTAAAACTTTTGTCGATGCCGAAACCAATGACACGATTATCGAAGGCATGGGTGAGCTGCATCTGGATATTTATGTGGAAAGAATGCGACGGGAATACGGCGCCGATGTTTCGACAGGAAAACCCCGTGTCGCTTACCGCGAAACGATTACACAACGCGCCGATTTCAATTATACCCATAAAAAACAAACCGGCGGCGCCGGTCAGTTCGGCCGCATTGCCGGTTATCTTGAGCCGATCAGCGATGCCGAATTTATTTTCGAAAATAAAATATTCGGCGGCGCAATTCCCACTCAATATATTTCAGCCTGCGAAAAAGGATTCAAGCAAAGCATGGCCAAAGGGCCGAAGCTGGAGTTTCCGATTACCGGCGTTAAGGTAGTCATTAATGACGGCGCTTCACATGCCGTGGATTCTTCGGATATGGCCTTTCAGGCGGCGGCTCGCGGCGCATTCAAGGAAGCATATCTGCGGGCGAAGCCGGTTATTCATGAACCGATAATGAAGGTGGTTGTGGAAACTCCTGTGGAATTTCAAGGTCCGGTAATGGGGCTTTTGAATCAGCGCCGCGGCATGATTATCGGCTCTCAGGATGAAGATGTCATGTGCGTGATCGAAGCGCAGGTACCGCTGGCGGAAATGTTTGGATTTTCAACCATCCTGCGTTCAGCCACGCAGGGGAAAGCGCAGTTCACAATGGAATTTGCCATTTACCGGCAGGTGCCGCAGTCGATCGCGGAAAAGATCGCTCTGGAAGCGGCTGAAAATAAAAAATCAGCCGCCTAGTTAACAGGATACGTCGCTCTGACAAAGAGAAAAATGTTATTTATTTAATTTATAAGGATATCATCATGATAAAAAAAGAAATGATTTATCGTAATCCGCTTGTCAATCTTGGTTATGAAAACGAAGATATTTTGCCCAATGGAGGTTTTGGGGCTGTTCTGGCTTATGCCGGTGTGGGGAAGACAGCGCTGCTTGTGCAGATTGCCCTGAATATGATGTTGCGCGAAAATTCTGTCTTGCATGTCAGTTTGAACGATGCGGTGAGCAAAGTTGATGTCTGGTATCAGGAACTGTTTCATGATATCGCCGCAAATTGCGGTATTGCCGATGTTAATGATTACTGGGATAAAATCCAGCCCTATCGTTTCATCATGACTTTCAAGGTGGAAGGTTTCAGTGCGCCGAGGCTGGAAGAGCGCTTGACCGATTTACTGCAACAGAATATTTTCAAGCCGCATATGGTAATTATTGACGGGTTTAAATTTGATGATGCGGGCCGCGGACAGCTTGTGCAATTAAAAGAACTGGCGCGGAAATATTTCATGAGCGTCTGGTTCACCGTCCATACGCATCGCCATGAGCCGCCGCAGGAAAACGGCTTGCCTCTTTCTTTTCTGCATGTGGCGGATTTATTCGATGTTATTGTTGGGTTGGCGGTAAAAGGCGATGAAGTATATATTAAATCACTAAAGGGAAAGTCGGCTGATTCCATGCAGAACAGTTTGCTCCTTGATCCGGCGACCATGCTGATTAAAAACGGCAAATAGAGAAACAACAAAGGGGATATTGACCGGGTGCGCAATCCCGCGAGGGAGTCGCTATCATGATTAAAAATATTCCTTACCGGATTGACAAAAGAAAAAATGATTTACCAAACAACACCTTTGTTTCTTAAATAGTCCTGTGCATTTTTATCGCCTAATCTTGCAGCTGCCTTGTAATCGTCGAATGATTGCCGAATATTGCCAAGTTTATCATAGGCAACTCCCCTGTTAACATACGCTCCTGCATATTTTGGATCGAGTTCGATGGCTTTGTCGTAATCCGCAATTGCCAGATCATATTTGCCAAGAGAATAACAGGCAGATCCACGGTTATAATAGACCGTTGCATCTTTCAGCTTTAGTTCAATGGCTTTGCCGTAATCCGCAATTGCCTGATTATAGCTGCCAAGATAATAATAGGCGGCTCCACGGTTATAATAGGCAAGTGCATGCCTTGGGTTTAGTTCAATGGCCTTGTTGTAATCCGTAATTGCCTGTTTGTAATTGTTAAGACTGCTATAAGCAAATCCACGATTATAATAGGCCGCTGCATATTTCGGGTTGAGTTCAAGGGCTTTATTAAATGCATCTATTGCTTCGTTCCAGCGATTAGCAATACCGGCCTGACGGCCTGTTTCAAACCATTTATTGGCATTTAGGCGGTTTATGGTTTTATTGTCAGCACAGCCGGCTATGATTAGTAATGCCCCTAAAATGAATACTAACGAACTATAGCGAATTTTCATATGCGTATTTCCTTAGTTAGAATTAAATATTCGTATTTGTAAATATCATAAACAAACTGCCGGATGATTTCCTGCTCATCATTAAACGGCGTTATGAGTCTCAGCGCGGTCTTTACTCTGTCGTTGAAATTCAAAGGAAGAAAATCGGCGAAAACGCCGCGTCGTGTTTTATAATTTAACATTTCAGCAATTTTCTGCAGGTAAGAAAATTTAACAGTAAATTCTTTATGGCCTTTTAGAGAAATCATTTCCGGAACGCCGGCAGATTGAAAGGATACATAAGGTTTAAGCTGTTCAGGAACAACCGCTTCGCAGCTGTGTTCGCTTAAATAAATATATTTAACCCCGGCCAGGCAGAGCCTTTCCACTATTTCTATAGCGCCGATATTGATGTGTTCATTTTCATTTAATCCCAGCGGCAAATTATATTTATTATTAAAATACTCCAGTCTTTCCGGAAGACAGGCGATATCGGGGGCGGGATTATTTTTATTTCCCTGCCCGGCGACAAGAGTCGGCAGGTCGCCCAGATTTTCGTTCATGATAACCAGATCGAAGCCGGAAAAGGCTTTTGACGGAACCTCCAGAATGTCAGCAAGTTCGAAATCAACATGAAATGACTGTAGCGTTTCTTTCTGTTTAGCCAGAAGATAAGGGGAAATATCAATCATTTTTGCCCGCAGTTGCGGGTTTAAGACGAGAAGATCACGCATTAAATAACCCATGCCGCCGCCTATTTCCAGGATGGTTCGGATGTTATCAACAGGAATTGTTTCTTTTAAGAAATTATAAAGGTATTGACCAAAAGAACAGGGCGATGTCAGCGCCCGGCGACAGGGACTGTTGACCGGTTCCAGAGCATTGCAGACAGTAAGTTCCCATCCCAGCGAATTTAAATCATGCTGATGATAGTCTGCGGTTGAATTAATAAAATATTCCATAATTGACGAAAGAAAAATATTTTTTCTCCTTGTTACCATATTTTTAAAATTATGCTATTAATTTTAAACATTTTAAAACAAATCTGGTAATTGAGAATGAAGCTTTTTGTCGGCAATAAATTAGAAGTTCTCGCGGTGCGATTGGCGG
>JBEKJX010000204.1:0-5677 GCA_050011015.1 Smithella sp. | reverse complement strand
CTCGGCGTATCATTAATACGATTGCGGAGCATCCTCCTTACCGCCGCGTTATTCTTTGAATGCGACTTGATATAAATATTAGTACATTATTAATAAAACCTTGGGAGATCGAAATAATGAGTATAGAGGAGAATATTGCGCAACCGGTTCTGGTAACCGGAGCAACCGGATTTATCGGCAGCAGAGTAGTCCATAAACTTTTACAGAAAAAAGTCGCGGTAAAAGCACTGGTGCTTCCCAATGAGGCGACGCCAGCAGAATGGGCCGACAAGGTTAGGATTACGCGCGGCAGCATATCTGATTATCATGCCGTGGAAAAAGCGGTTGACGGAGCGAAAACTATTATTCATCTGGCAGCCGTCGTGTCGGACTGGGGAGATGAAAAAAAGTACTGGGAATATACTGTTGAAGGCAGCCGCCTTGTTTTTGAACAGGCTATTAGAAAGAAAGCCCGCGTTGTGCTTGCTTCAAGCATCGTGGTTTATGGCGACAAAATTTACACTCAATCCTGCCCGGAAGAAACCGGTTACGGCAAGACATTCGGCCCATACGGCAGAACCAAACAGGCACAGGAAGCGCTTGCCTGGGATTATCACAAAAACAAAGGCATGAGCCTGAGCGTGGTTCGCCCCGCCAATGTTTATGGTCCGCGATCAGGCCCATGGCTCCATGATGTGATTAACGTCCTTCGCAGCAAAGCACCCGGTCTTATATCCGGAGATAAAATGAACGCGGGGCTCGCCTATATGGATAATGTGGCCGATATTCTTATTCTGACAGGATCAATTGAAAAGGCAATCGGCAGAGCTTACAATGCCTGCGACGGATTGGATGTCACGTGGAGAGATTATTTTACGGACATTGCCGGTATGATCGGGATTAAGAATCCCAAGTCCATTCCCCGGTCATTGGCCGCAAAAAGCGCTTATATTTGTGAAGGAATCTGGAAATTGCTTGGCATTCAAAAACGTCCGCCCATAACCCGCGAAGCCTTGAATCTTGTCGGCTCGGATAACAGAATACCGATTGACAGGGTCCGGCATGAATTGCTTTATGAACCGAAAATTTCTTACGCTGAAGGGTTAAAGTGCATTAAAGAATATATCGACAAAGAATTAATAAAATAAGGAGAGACATTATGGCTTACCTTTCCAACAAACTCGCCTTCATTACCGGAGGATCAAGCGGCATCGGTCTGGAAACGGCATTGTTGCTCGCATCACAAGGATGCAGCCTTGTGCTTGTTGCCAGAGGGAAGCCTTTGCTGGATAAAGCATGCAAAGCAATCGAGGCACGCATAGACAAAACATCTCAGAGTGTTAACGCCATATCCATTGATGTGGCGGACAACAGCGACGTACAGCAAAAAATCAAAGCAGCCGTCGAGCAATTCGGCATACCCGATATACTGATAAACAGCGCCGGCGTCGGTTCGGGAGATTATTTTGAAAATATTTCCTACGACCAGTTTGACAGATCAATGAAAATAAATGTGTATGGCACCCGAAACACCATCAGCGCCATACTCCCTTTTATGAAACAAAAAGGCGGCGGTCATATCGTCAACATTTCTTCCATGGCGGGATTGATCGGCATGTTTGGCTACTCTCTGTATAGCGCAACGAAATACGCTCTTGTGGGGTTTTCCGAATGCCTTCGCAGCGAACTGAAACTTTTTAATATTAACGTCACTCTGGTCTGTCCTCCGGAAGTTAAAACACCCTTTATTGAAGAAGAATCAAAAAATCTCCCGCCTGAGGGACGCGCAGTAAAAAATCTTGCCGGGTTATTGAAGCCGGAAACAGTTGCAAGGGCGGTTATCCGTGGCATCAGAAGAAAAAAGTTTCTTGTCGTTCCGGGTATTGCCGCCAAATTTTTATATTTTCAGCACCGCATCAGCAACGGCTTTTTCACGCGTATGCCCTCAGATTGGATTGTGAGATTTGCTGCCAGGCGGTCGGGAAAATAGAACAAGAGTTCCATTTTTGCTGCACATTCATCGCAAACACTGGCAAAGGTTTATTGATCTCATCCTCTTAACTTTCCTTTTTAATATCTTTCTTTGATCATTGCAGTCCGCCTTTAGCAGAATCCCACATGAATCCCCTTAGTATCCCTTTATTATCCTCATTACACGACGCATGCGATCTGGCAGCCATAAAAGATTCTTGATCTGCTATATTTCATCCTTATCTTTGCGACAGATAGATAACTTTGCGCATTTGGCCACCACTGCATTGAGGATACGTCGCATTGCCTTATTACTGTCAAATTTCATGTTTGGATTGCAGAAAATGACATAAACCGTCATCCAAACCATCCAGAGCGATAAGCCACCCACCAGCTTAAGATGACAATCGGAATTGTGGCGATCATTCCCCACTTCAAAGAAGGCAGAATCAAATCCGCGATCAATCCCAGCACAATAAACAGTGTCCAGAATATCTTACGCTCCATATATAGAACCTCTATTATCCTTGCTTCATCGTCTCTCGACAAGAACTGGATTTATTTAATCATGATTACTCCATCATGATTCTTTTAGACCTTATTTTAAATTCTACCATAGAATGTCTGTGCAGCCTATAAACCTTTTACGTCCTCCGGTTTAACGGACACACCGAAAAGCTATTTCCAATACAATTACTGGAAGTTTCAAAGGCAAGATAATAAAAGACGCATGAAGATTCATAGTTTAATTGAGATGTATCATAAAACAGCAAAACTTCAGAGGTAAGAATTACAGAGCAAAACAATCAATCCTATCAACTTTAATGACCATGTTTCCTAAGGAGCTATTTTCTGATAAAAAATCTTCTTAACCATTTCCGCCATAAATATATAAAGCGCAACAATAAGACCCATCATCAGTAGAAATGATACCGGAAGAAATGCAAAGCCGAATATCCGGCCCAACGGTGTAAACGGTAAAATAAGAGTGACCACAGTGATCATCATCGTGGCTATCAACAAATATTTCCCTGGACGGCTCTTAAAGAACGGCCGCCTGCTGCGAATGACCAGCACGATAAGAGAAGCGGAAATGACTGATTCCATAAACCAACCTGTTTGAAACTGCGATTGTGTTGCATGCAGAATCCATATTAATACACCGAAAGTCATGTAATCAAAAACAGAACTGATCAGGCCAAAGGTAACCATAAATTTTTTTATAAAGGAAATATCCCATCGATGGGGCTTTTCAACCATTTCACTATCTACATGATCCGTGGCGATGGTCATTTCCGGGAAATCAGTCATAAGATTTGTCAACAGGATCTGTTTGGGCAACAGGGGAAGAAAAGACAGGAATAGAGAAGCGCCGGCCATACTGAACATGTTACCGAAATTAGCGCTGGTGGCCATAAAAACGTACTTCAGGGTATTGGCAAAGGTCGTCCTCCCCGCTCTCACACCTTGCGCCAAGACACCAAGATCCTTTTCCAAAAGTACAATATCGGCCGATTCCTTGGCTACGTCCGCCGCTGTATCCACTGAAATGCCAACATCTGCGGCATGGAGCGCTGACGCATCATTAATTCCGTCTCCCATATATCCCACGACATGCCCTGTCTTCCTCAATGCCAGAATAATTCTTTCTTTCTGGTTTGGTTCTGTTTCCGCGAAAATGTCCGTTTCGACTACCTTCTGTAAAAGAGCAGCATCGCTTATTTCGTGTATTTCACTTCCGGAAAGAATTTTTGCGTTAGTCATCCCGATATCATGACTTACTTTTGTGGCAACAAGACGGTTATCCCCCGTAATGATTTTCAGAGAAACACCAAGCTGTTTGAGGCCGCTGATTGCTTCAATAATTCCTTTTTTGGGCGGATCAAAGAAAAGTAGAAAACCGAGAAATACCAAGTCGCGCTCACTATCTTTATTAATAGCAGATTGCGTGTCCATATCTCGATAAGCCAGGCCGAGCAGACGGAAGCCCTGGCTGCTGAGCGTCTCAAATCTCTGCTGGATCTGCTGCATTACCTCAGCGATGGCGACGTTATTTCCATTCGGGGTTTCAGCCAATGAACAGACAGAAAGGACATTGGGAAGAGTTCCTTTAGTTACCATCAAACACCTGCTGTCTTTTTTAACCAGAATACTCAACCGCTTGCGAATGAAATCATAAGGCACTTCATCTGCCTTTTGATATCCGGAGATATCCTGCTGCTTGTAAGCCCGGATCGCTTCGTCAAGAGGGTTGGAAAAGCCTTGTTCAAAAAAGGCGTTCAAGTATGCGTGAAAGAATGTTCTGTCACTTGCATTACCCTCAAGATCTAATGCCGAATGCATCTTTACTTTTCCTTCGGTCAGGGTTCCCGTCTTATCCGAGCACAATACATCCATACTCCCGAAATTCTCAATGGCAGCCAGTCGCTTAACAATGACCTTTTGCTCGGCCATCTGTTTGGCGCCATGGGCAAGGTTAATGCTGATGATGGCCGGCAACAGTTGTGGTGTCAGTCCCACGGCCAGCGCCAGCGAGAAAAGAAACGATTCCAAAACAGGTCTGTGGAAGAAAACATTGATCGCAAAGACTACGACAACCAATGCCAAAGTAACTTCGAGCAGGAAATATCCGAACTGCTGGATGCCGCGTTCAAACTCAGTTTCCAGGGGTCTTAGCTTAAGCCTTTCAGATATTTTGCCGAATTCCGCCTGTTTCCCTGTGAAAACCACGACTGCCTTAGCTGTACCGCTGATGACATGAGTTCCCATAAAGAGGCAATTAGTACGCCCGCTCAGTGGAGTTTCGACTGATAATAACCCGGCATCCTTATCTACAGGATAGGTTTCGCCGGTCAGAGTTGCTTCATCCACAAATAAATCTTTTGATTCCAGAACCAGACTGTCAGCAGGAATGGCATCTCCGGCATTCAGTATAATGATATCTCCGGGAACAATATCTTCAAGGGGAATATCTACCTTTTTCCCGTCACGAAGAACGGTGGTTTTGATACTGACCATAGCCAGTAGCTTGTTAACAGCGTCAACGGCACCACGTTCCTGCCAGAATCCCAAAAGGCCACTGATCAAAACGATAAAAAGAATAATAACGGCATCTATGGGGTCTTGAAGGAAAAAAGACAACACGGCGGCAAAAACAAGAGTCAGGATAATAGGGCTCTTGAACTGAGCAAGTAGTAACGAGATGGTATCAGTTCGTTTTGGAGGCTTCAGGAGATTGGCGCCATAGCTGATAAGACGCCGCTTTGCTTCCTCGCTGCTTAATCCTTCCTGCCTCGTGTCAAGATCAGTCAGCAAGCCGGTTTGAGGTGTGCTCCAGTATGCAGGCGGTTGTTTAATCATATCGTCCTGAGATGATGACTTCTATTAAAAGAAAGATATGGAAATTCCCTTTGTAAGTCAATTACTTTTTTCCACAAGATATTGTTTTGTTATGCAATGATAGAGAACATTGATATTCTATTTTTAAGCAGGATTTCATTGAAGTTATTCGCATCGTTATCGAAACAAATCATAACAAATTTATGATTAATTTTCCTAGAATTATATTTATTTCGTTGTTGCATTATCCGATTGAATTAATTACAATCAACTCGTATATTGTATAAATTCGATTACAGGAGAGCATGGTGGACAATACAAACAGATACGATATTAAATACCTGTTTGAACCTCAAAGCATTGCCATTATCGGCGCTTCACAGGACAA
>JBEKJX010000203.1:0-5682 GCA_050011015.1 Smithella sp. | reverse complement strand
ATAATAACAGCTTCACTCATATTATTTTCCTCCTTACAGGATTTTGTTATGTTAAATGCCGGAGACTTAAGGCTTCGAACCACAAGCCTCCCGGCATATCCTTGATTTTAGTTACGCAGGGGCTTGCCATTTGTCAGCATGGCAGTTATCCTGTCTTGTGTTTTCTTTTCACCGCAGAGGCTCATGAAAGCTTCTATTTCCAGATCCAGTATTTCCTGTTCCGTTACAAAGGTACCTTCGGGACAGTCGCCGCCTGACAGAACATGGGCTATTTTTCTCGACACAAACAAATCGTATTCGGAAATGTATTTGCCGTAAAACATATTCATAATGATACCTTCAACCAAGCCGCGGAAATTCTCACCCATCACAGGAATAAGAGCAGGTTTAGGCGGTTTGTAGAACTTAGACAGACCCAGAACAATTTGTTTGGCTTCATAAATCTGCATGTCTCGGCTCATGTTGATCATGTTGTTCTTGCGGATATAACCCAGATCCTGAGCTTCCTGAGCGCTTGTAGAAACCTTTGCCGTGGCGACATTTTCAAAAACTTTGCCTATATTGTACTGCAAATTCATACCTTGTTCCACGCAACCGGCAGGAATACCTTCGGTCATGTGAACCAAAAGTTCCTTGCAACCGCCGCCGGCGGGAATAACGCCGACACCAACTTCGACCAGACCCATATAGGTCTCACCGTTAGCCAGGCAATAATCGCCGTGCATGGCAATTTCACAGCCACCGGCTAATGCCATACCTGCCGGAGCAATGACGACCGGCTTGGGCAGATATTTCATCTTCATATTGACGATCTGTAATTCCCGGACCATTGCCTTTAATTCATCCCACTTGCCCTCTTGAATCGCTACCAAAACAAGGAAGAGATTAGCGCCGGCGGAGAACATACGGGGATCATGGTTGGCAACAACCATTCCCGTGAAATCCTTATCCACGATATCGCAGCCCTCTGAAATCATCTTCATCATATCGGCATCGATGGAATTCATCTTGGTATGGAATTCGAGACAGGCAACACCGTCGCCGATATCCACCAGAGAGGCGCTGGGATTTTCTTTAATGGTCTTTTTTCTGTTCTTGAGCTCGGGCAGAATAATGATCTTGGGATTCTCTTTCATTTTTACATAGCCCTTCTTCTCGAAATCATAGTAGGACTTGCTGCCATCTTTTTCTTTCTTGTAGAATGAAGTGCAACCCTTCTTCAGCATCTCTTCAATCTTGGCAGGAACTTTCTTGCCGAGCTTCTTCATTACTTCGACGGCTTCCTTAACACCGATTGCGTCCCATGATTCAAAGGGACCGAGTTGATGGTTGTAGCCCCACTTCATGGCGTTGTCTATTTCAACGATGGTATCGCATATTTCGGGAATGCGGTTCGCGGAGTATATGAAGTTATTGCACATATATTCGCGCAGATAATCACCGGCGGCATCCTGACCGTTGAAGGCTACCTTCATACTGTTTGCAACACCGGATTCGACCCATTTCTTGGCTTCGGAAATAGATTCGAACTTCGGTTTCTGAGCCACGGCATATTCCATGGTCTTCCAGTTGAGGGCATACTTGACGTTCTTGCCTTTTTCGTCCTTAACCTTCTTGTAGTAGCCACCCTTGGTTTTGTTGCCCAGCCACTTGTTGGCCATCATCTTTTCCGTGAATTCGTTGGGTAAAAAGATATCACGGCACTCATCGTTGGGAACGGCCTCATAGAGATTCTTAGCAACATGAACACCGATATCGAGGCCAACCAGATCCATGGTTCCAAAGATGGCTGTGCCGGGGCGGCCCACGACATTGCCGACAATGGCATCAACTTCTTCAACACTCATGCCTTTTTCCACCATAACCCTGCCGGCATTGGACAGATCATAAACACCGACGCGATTACCGATGAAGTTGGGAACGTCCTTGCAAACGACAACACCCTTACCGAGAACTTCTTCGCTGAATTTTACCATGAAATCAGTAACAGCCTTGTCAGTTTCCACACCGGGAATGATTTCCATGAGCTTCATATACCGGGGCGGATTGAAGAAATGGGTTCCCAGAAAACGTTTTTTCAAATCTTTACTGAATTTGGCAGAAATGTCCTTAATGGGAAGACCGGACGTGTTCGTGGAAACGATACAGGTCGGTTTGACAACTTTTTCAACTTTGGCAAAAAGTTCCTGTTTGATTTTCAGGTTTTCGACGACCACCTCGCAAACCCAGTCGCAATCGGCTAATAATTTCAAATCGTCTTCAAAATTACCGATGGTAACCATTGACGCGTTGCTCTTGGCATAAAAACTGGCCGGCTTTGATTTTGTGGCTCCGGCTAACCCGTTGGCAGCAAACCGATTTCGCCACGCCGGGCTCTTCTCTGTTAATCCTTTCTTCTTATCATCTTCAGTAAGTTCAAAAGGAATGATATCCAGCAAATAACACTCAATGCCGGCATTAGTTAAATGGGCCGCGATATTCGCACCCATAACTCCCGCGCCTAAAACAGCAGCTTTTTTAATCTCAAATGACATGACTTTCCTCCTTTGCCTTTTCTTGCTTTATACTATTGGCTGACTATAAAAATCCATTAATATTCATCATACTTTTTTTAAGCCATTGATGAATACCTCCAATGCAACTTTGATTGTGGAATAAATTCTTTCTTTTCGTTTCATCTGAGCCCCTGAAAAAATATACAGAGAGATTATTCCATTGAGCAAACCCCAGATTGCGTTCTGATTCTGTTTTAAATTAATATCATCCGGGAATTCTTTTGACAATACACCCAACTGTAATATTTTTCCAATTGCATTAATTGATCTGATATTTGCGCCGAGAATTTGAGAATTGAGTTTATCAGTTAAATTCATTTTAGCTGGTTGCAACATGTAGGTCATTAATATTCTAAATAATTCACTATCATTGAGAAAAAAATCAACGTAAATACAACAAAATTCAATCAACAAACCGGATGCCGTATTATTTTTGTCAAATAACACGGAAACTTGCTGATTGAAATTATCAATATCATTTAGCAGAATCTGGGCATAAATTTCTTCTTTGCTATTAAAATAAAGATAAATAGATCCTTTTCCCAACTCGGAATATTTGGCTATTTCATCAACAGTAACTTTATTAAAACTTTTCTTAAAAAATAACGTGCGCGCTGATTTGAGAATTAGTTTTTTGCGACTATCTTTTTCTTTTCCTCTACGTTCCAGAAGTCCCACTGCAACCTTCTTCTCACCGAAAATGCGAATATATTTAAAACTACGGTCAATATCTGACCAACGGTCAAGTTAAACCTAGAACAATAAACCTTCAAAGTCAAGGAAAATAATCTTTAGAGAAGTGGAGAAATATTGTTTGCCGACAGGGAAATCGTCTTGAATGACGAACATATATTTAAGGATAACATTGACATATATTTTTATTTTTGTTAGATTTTATACGGTATAAGTGGTTTGTTAATAGAAACATTTTCCTTGTGTTTTAACATATTGTTTGGATCACAATTAACGATCATTTCTATAAGTAAATCTATTCCATTCAGGGAGTGTTTCCAACACATGGCAATAAACAAGAATCGTGTATCCTATAATCTATTTGTAATTATTATTTGTGTTGCCATTTTAATACTATTAGCCAGCGAATTCATATTAAATTTGACACCTCCGATAGCCCGCGATGCTCTTATTCATCATTTAGCTATTCCCAAGCTTTGGCTTAAAAATGGTGGATTTTATGAAATTAAATGGGCGGATTTCTCATATTACCCGATGAACGTAGATTTGCTTTACCTCCTTCCGCTTTATTTTAATAAGGACTTCATGGCCAACTTCATCCATATGGGCTTCGGCATAGGAACAGCATTACTCATTTATCATTACTTAAATAATAAGATTGGTCGCATCGCGGGCCTTCTGGGAATCCTTGTTTTTCTGAGCACACCGATTGTAGTCCGTTTATCTACACAAGCATATGTTGATCTTGGTTTGGCTTTTTTTACAACAGCCAGCATTTTGGCTTTTATTCGTTATCGTGATGGCAAGTTTAAAGAATTTAAATGGCTTTTTTTTTCATCTTTCACCATGGGCCTTGCTTTGGGGACAAAATATAATGCTTTGATTGCCTGGTTTTTTCTGTCACTAACTATCGTTTATGTTTATTCCAAAGATACAGGACGGCAAGGTAAAGCCATTATCTATGGTATGATCTTCTTTCTTATTTCTCTTTTTGTATTTTCTCCATGGCTGATCAAAAATATCATTCTTACAGACAATCCATTATATCCGTTATTTAAAGGCATCTTCAATACAAACAGTGCCACCATTGAAAGAAGCGCTTTCCCCATAGTTTCCGAAGATAGTCACACTGGTTTCTTTCAAATGCGGGAAATCATGTATGGCGATAGTTTTTGGAAAACATTAACCATTCCAATCCGGTTTTTTTTCCAGGGACAGGATAATAGTGATCGCTATTTCGATGGCGTTTTGAATCCTATTTTAATCATATTATCTCCATTTGCACTGATGAATAAATCGGACTACCGGGACAAGCTTTATTTTATGTCTTTTGCGGTTTACTTCATTATCATCGCCTTTTTTCTGAACGAAATGAGGATACGTTATATATTGCCAGTCGTCCCTGTTCTAGCCATCCTGACAGTTATGGGCTTAATAAACATCTGGAACTGGACGATAAGCCGCTCAATTCTCTTAAGAAAAGTTTTAATGGTATTAGTTCTTTCTTTTTTTATTGTTATGATGAGCAAGAATATCTTTTATATAAAAAATTATTATCAGACTATTAGCCCCATGAGTTATATTTTGGGCAAAGAATCTAAAGATGAATTCATTACACGTCACATTAGTAGTTATCCGGCGATTCAATATATTAATACACACACACCGGAAGATGCTAAAGTCAGACTAATATTTCTCGCCCAACGCGGGTATTATCTGGATAGGATATATGAGGACGATCGCTCTTTCGGAACGGATAAAATTCGCGGCCTCGTGGAAAATTCTCATGAAGACGGACATTTTCAATCTTATCTCCATTCCCTTGGCTGCAATTATATGCTTGTACGCACAGATTTGTATCTTAAATATCTGCACGATAATTATCCTCCGGAAACAACGAATCGATTTCTCCATCAAATGAGCAGGGCAACAGAAATGATTTATAATGATAATAGTTATGCTGTTTACAGGTTAATTCCCCCGGGATAATCAGCGGTTTAAAAATCATCAGGGGTTGGTTCCACTATTCTTATTTCTCTTATTCATTTCTAACGCGATTTGCAAATTTTTCTGAGCGTTTTTGTCGTTTGGATCAATGTGTAAAGCTTTCTCAAATTGTAAAATACCTTCCCGAATCTTTCCTTTTTTTAGAAATGCGACACCTAAATAATTTCGCGCGTCCATGTGATCAGGATTTTTTTCAATAGCTTTCACAAAATATGCAATGGATTTGTCTAAATTATTATCCTCCCAATAAAACAACCCCAGATTATAATTTGCATCGGCCGCGAATTCATCAAACTGAAGAAACCTCTCAAAGATTTTAAGAGCCTCATAACGCCTGCCCATTCTCATTAAAACAAGACCTTTATTATTATACGCTGAATAGAATCTGGGATTTAATTTTAAAGCCATGTCGTAATAATACAATGCT
>JBEKJX010000202.1:0-5704 GCA_050011015.1 Smithella sp. | reverse complement strand
TGATATATCTGCTGACGCGATTGACATCGCAAAGCAAGAGGCGGCCAAACAAGGCCTGACCGGCCGAATCAATTATCGTCAAGCTGATATTAACACTTTAAGACTGATTGATAGCCCTCAATATGATATATGCTTTGCCGACTCTTCCTTGCATCATATCAACAATCTTGAATATGTCATAAACCAGGTTTCTACATCTCTGCGTCCCGGTGGATTGTTTATTGTTAAAGATTATACCGGACCGTCACGATTCCAGTGGAGCGATAAAATAGAAGCCCTGATAAATCGGACACTCGCGATCATTCCAGATTATCAAAGAGTTAATCTCCTCGATGGCAAGACAATAAAAGGGACAGTCAGGCGTCCATCTATAGAAGAGGTCATTGCTGTCGATCCTTCCGAAGCAATCAGATCGAATGAAATAGTCGATATATTAAAAAGTCGTTTTGAAGTGCTTTATGAAACAAATTTCGGCGGCACTATTCTACAGTTCATGCTTGCCGATATTATAGGAAATTTTCGGCCGGATGATCCAAACCATAATGCGATGCTTGAGTTCATGATCCTTTTTGAAGAGGTCTTGCTGGAAGAAAAAATCATAGAAAATTGGTTTTCTTTTCTAGTTCTCCGCCGTCCCTGAAAAATCATAATATCATGGATTCCGGGGACATAACACTTAATTATGTTGACGGAGGCAGGAAAATGTTTTAGATATTAAACATGGCTAGAATATCACGCATTGTTGCTGTCGATTATCCGCATCACATTACGCAACGTGGTGTGCGTTCCATGGATATCTTTAACAGCGCGCAGGATAAAAAACAATATTTGCAGTTCATCAAAGAAGAAGCAGAGCGTTGTGAGGTAGAGATTCTTGCGTGGTGCCTGATGACCAATCATGTTCATTTCATCGCCGTACCTCATACAGAGACATCGTTATCGCGGGGATTTGGTGAAGCCCACAAACGATATACGCGTATGAAAAATTTCAAGGATAATGTTCGCGGATATTTGTTTCAGGGGCGATTTGGATCCTGTGTGCTTGATGAACGTCATTTGCTGGCTGCCGTAGGTTATGTTGAGAACAACCCTGTTGTTGCAGGCATGACAAAGCATGCCTGGCAGTATAAATGGTCTTCTGCCGCATATCATGTTGGAGATATTAAGAAAGACGTTCTGGTTAGAAGCAGAAACTTACATGGCTCGATAAAAGATTGGCGGACGTATTTGGATGAACAGATTTTGAATAAAGAAGACATGGATAATGTGAAAAAAGCGACAAAGACCGGTCGACTGGCCGGTGATGATAATTTTGTGAAGAAAATAGAAAAGCTGACGGGGCGTTTTTTACGTCGTCAAAAGCCGGGACCTAAGAAGGGACATAAAAACTGAATTAAGTGTTTTGTTCCCAGAACTCCCTTAGGTTAAGTATTTATGTTTTGGCGAACCAAATACACTATAACAAAGTTGAGACTTGCCCTTGTTTTTTTTTAATATAAAGTCTAGATTAAAAATTATTATTGTACTATATTTTTTTTAGGCTATTAACTTATTTTAATATTATTAGAATTCAATTAAAAAATATGCATCATAGGTATGATTACATACTTAATAATTTTATTAACAAAGCTTGCCTTAATAATGTACTTTCAATAATTTCAGAGTACGATAATCTTGATATTTATATTGCAGGGGGCTGTATACGTGACTTAATAATTAACGAACATAGAAAAATACATGATTTTGATTTGTTTATCAACGGGAGTGAACTACTGATTGAAAAATTTCTTGCTCGGCTATGCTCCGTAGGTAAATTGACAAACGGGCCGTTCGGTGCTCCACGCTTATATTTTAAAGATACTATTTATTGGGATATTGTTCCATTTTATAAATTTGTAGTAAGTAATCATGAGATAAGAGATATCAATGATTTATTGATGAATTTTGATTTTACAGCAAATGCAATAGCATTGGATATAAAAACCAGAAATTTAATAAACCCTTTAAATGGTATTAAAGACATAGAATCGAAAATATTAAGGGCTACACATTTTAATTTTCCTGAGAAAAATGTATCAGATAATATCAAATTATCTACTTTATCTGTTTTTTGGTTTAGATTAGTTCATTATCAAAGTTACCTGAACTTCAAGTTTGATAATAGGACTATGGACTGGATAATACTGAACAAATATAGAATTAATGATATTGAATTATTTAAAAAACATTTTTTTGTTCCAAAAATATCTAGGGAAATAAAAAATCTACTTTGATTGATATTAATGACATATTACCGATACTAAAATCGGTTTTCTCAAATGAGATTAAGTTAGTTAAACCGATTTTTAAAGGTGTAATGACTTTTAAGTTTGAATTTACTTATCATAACATAAATTACATTATAAGAATATATCCTCAGAATAGGGAAGAAATTGCCTCACTGGAAAAGGAAATTTACGGAATATTAACTGAACATAATATAAAAATACCGCTTTACATTACTTCTTCAATTGAACTCAGGCACTCAAAAATAAACTTTATTATTTACAGAAAGCTAGAGGGCTTTACACTTCGAGAAATATTTACGAGACTATCAGATGAACAAAAAACAAACCTAGTTTGCCAGATAAAGGAAAATTATGAAAGAATAAGCGAAATTAAAACAAAAGGATCAGGTATAATAACAAATTCTGTTAATTGTAGCCATTCTTTATGGATAAATTTTTTAAAAGATGTTATTAATAAATCTTATCCATATATAATAAAGACAGACAGCCTTAAAGGTATAAATAGTACTAGGTTACTTGAAAAGCTATTAGCTGAAGTAAAAGTATATATTCCTGAAAGGAACAATCTTATATGGAGTGATTTCAGTGAGGATAATATAATTATTTCTGAAAAAGGACAGCTAATAGGATTTATTGATTTTGAATGTATGATGGGTGGGGATTCGCTGTTAGGAATAGGTTATCTTTATGCTCAGGATGGCGATGCTGAATTTAGCCAACTATATAATTCCCTGTTTGTGAATGAAAGTCAGTACAGGTTGATTAAATTTTATAGTGTGATTAGATATTTAAGGTTGCTTTCTTATTTACACTTACCGTTACCAAATGGTCAGGTTAGAGATCCTTTAAACAAATTTTTACCAAAAGCATATGAGATTATTAAACAATACTCAACCTCTTAAAATATTTTACTATGGCAACAAATAATCAACAGCAGATTAGCTCAAATATAACAATAATTATATGGGGTATAATATTGTTCGTTGTTTCAGGTTTACTGGTTTTAATATTCATATGTGAGTATAATAGATATTCGGATATAAAGAATATATCAGTATCTGTTTCATTTAAGAACAATAATAAATTTCACTTAAAGTTGTATCCGAACTGGTTCTTCTATGATTCGAAATATGACTCCCTCTATTTAAGCAAAGTCATTAACAGAGACGAGAAAGAACAGTTGTTAAATCTTATACCGGAAAATGCCCCATTCTTTGCTGATTATAAAAGTGCTATTGATGAACTGGCATACAAGGCCAGTCAGCAGCAGGGGAAATTTAGTGCCTCATTTCTGCTTATATTATGTGGTATAATGGCAACTATTGGAGTTCAGACAAGAACAATGTGGAACTTTATTGGCAGGGTATGCTATAAGAATGGTGTAGATATGAATATATGGTGGCCTTGGTATGTTTTGCGGCCGCTGATAGGATTTATAGTAGGTATTATAATATCTATAATCTGGGATTTGGATTTGTTAAATCTAGGGAATAATAAAGAAAAGTTAAATTGTGTATTGTTTGTGGGATTTCTGGCGGGATTTGCAATTCAGGATGTTATTGAGTTTTTAAGAAGAATTGCAAAAAAGATATTCAGTTCGTCGGAAGTGGATGATCCAACCACCGACCTGCCCCCCGAAAACCAATCCAATATTTAAGTTAAGTTTATGGTATAATATAGAACAATCTTTCGAATTTTAATTACGTTTGGGAAAAATGGGGAAGTTCCTTTAATTTTCCTATCAGTTTTTTGAAAGCCAATAAATACCTGCGATTACATTTGATTTAGCCCGCTCAAGTTCTGTAATGGCAGCATTAATATCCCTTATTTTATACTCTCCTTGAATAAAATCCTCAATTCTTTCTCCTTCTTTTTCAAGCTCACCCATTACTTTAATGATTGCGTCTGTAGCTTTTTTGTTCTTATAAGTAATTAGTGCTGATATGAGGATAATTATTATAAAAAATGCAACAAATAGTTCCGCCATCGATGCAATTTGTGAAAGAGGCATAACAGCCTTAATTTCTGAAATAGAAGAAGAAAGAATTTTATTAAAACTATAATAGAAAAAAGTGAATAAACTAGGTTTTATTGTGATACTGTATAAGCTAGCGTCTATTTTAAATAGACCATAATTTATGATTGAGAATGATATAACAGAATAAATTATAAGAATTAGAATTGTTAACAAATATGATACAATATTTATACCGCTATTCTGATAATCATTTAGCCTTTTAGTAGCGAATAAGAAAATGCGATTCCACATGACTAAATTTTGAAGTTTCTTAATACGATTCTTACTCTGCTCTTCACTCAAGGCGTCAATTTGCAGAATCTTTATGTCCCCGTCCAAAGAGTTATTTTTTACACTCATTTCGCGAATCCGTATAAAACATTTAGTATACATCTGAAAAATATCCGATGGTTTGAACACTGAAATTAGTTCGTGCATAAGTGTTATAATGAGAAGAACAAAGGTAACTATTATTGCCGGCCATATTAGTATTTTGGAGGAAGAATTCAATACAACCACAAAAGATATAAGAAAAAATATCCCAGAGATTATAAAGTATTTTATTGATTTTATAAAATAAACGATTGCATTAATCACTGCAACAGCAAATACCCAACTTTTTTGTTTTAAAACAAACTTGGGTATTTTCCAGAAAAAAAAGATAAATGGATAAAAGAAGATATAAAGAATCCAAACTATAACCTTTATATCTCTGCCAATCAACAACACGAACGCAACTAGACCAATTAAAAAGAAAAACTTATAATCTAGCAACCAAAGATATTGCGGTGCTATTTTGGTCATGACGATTATATCTAGATCGATCATAAATAGTTTGATTATTGCATATATCCAAAAACAAATTGCTACAGATTCTCTAATTGCCTTTTCAATCCTGGAGGTAGTTTTTTTCGTTTTGCCAGAAGTATTAATAACGGTAGTGCTTTTATTGATTACAACGATGTCTTTGTCCATAATTCATCCTCAATATGTTGAACTATTCAATGACTTCATCTTTATAGCTAAACTATAAAATTGTTGGTCTTGTATGTCAATTAAATATTGATTACCGATGTAATGTTGAATATATTTCTAAGATAGCAATATACGGAGGGGTATTCTGGGGACGTAACACTTAATTATGTTGACGGAGTTCGGGGGACAGTATACTTAATTATTAACGCACCCCACAAGAGGACGTCCTTGGTATTCCAGAGACGTAACACTTAATTATGTTGACGGATGTAAGAAAATGTTTTGGATATTAAACATGGCTGGAATGTCACGGATTGCTGCTGTAGATTATCCTCAAAATGAGTTTCTTATTAATATAAATTCCATCTGAGACACTGCCTGAATTTTAATTTTCTTGACACGTAAGCAGCTTCTTCCCTATAAT
>JBEKJX010000201.1:0-5734 GCA_050011015.1 Smithella sp. | reverse complement strand
CACAACATCGCGGGGCGCGAGGCTTTGCATGGGATGATACTTTTCCATGAAAGTTGATCCGTTCTTTAATTTAAGAATTCCTCCTTCGCCGCGCACGGCTTCACTGATCAGAAAAGCTTTGGCTTCGGGATGATAAAGGCAGGTCGGATGAAACTGAATGAATTCCATATTGGCGATTTGTGCGCCCGCGCGGTAAGCCATTGCCAGGCCGTCTCCCGTCGCGATGTCGGGATTTGTTGTAATGAGATAAACCTTCCCCGCCCCTCCCGTGCATAAGATTGTATATTTTGCCCGATAGGTGTGAATCTGACCGTTATTGATATCAAGGACATAAGCTCCCAGGCAATTGATTGTGACGCCGCTTGCGTCTTTCCGGGTGATCAGATCGATGCCGATGTGGTTTTCATAAATGCAGACATTATCCAGACAGGAAACTCTTTCGTTGAGAGCTCTTTCGATTTCCTGGCCGGTGAAGTCCTTGGCGTGTAAAACGCGCCTGCGGTTGTGGCCCCCCTCGCGTCCGAGATCGTAGAGGTTGGGGTTTGTTTCCGATTTGGTGAAATTTACGCCCCAGTCAATAAGCTCCTGAATCCTGGGCGGGTCTTCTTTAACGATAAATTCAACCACTTCTTTATCGGAAAGACCGGCGCCGCAAATTAAAGTATCGTTGATGTGATCTTCAAAGCTGTCGGTTTGGTCCGTAACGGCGGCAATTCCGCCCTGGGCGTAGTTGGTGTTCGATTCGGATTTTTCTTTTTTGGTTACGATGGCGACGCTGCCGAGGGTGGACGCTTTGATGGCCAGGCTCAACCCCGCTATGCCGCTGCCCAGGATTAAAAAGTCTGTTTTAAATTCCATAGCCGTTTTCCCGTCAAATTACCGCTGACAAAAGTTTGTTTACAAATCGCCATTGCTTTTATATAGGTATTTATCATATTTAGCAAAGAGAAAAATGAAAGAAGAATATTATGATCGTTTTAGGAATTGAGTCATCGTGTGACGAAACAGCGGCGGCGGTCATCAGCAACGGAAAAATGCGTTCCAATGTTATTGCCTCGCAAATAGCGGTTCATTCGCCTTACGGCGGCGTTGTCCCGGAAATTGCGTCCCGAAAACATATTGAGGCGATCAATCCGGTAATTTGCCAGGCCGTAAGCGACGCCGGGGTGACATTGCCGGAAATAGAGGGTATTGCCGTAACCCGCGGTCCCGGTTTAATCGGATCTCTTTTAATCGGTTTGTCGACAGCCAAGGCTCTGGCCTATGCCCTGGATATTCCCCTGGCCGGCGTCAATCATTTGGAAGGGCACATTGCCGCCTCGTTTCTTGCCGAAAAAGTTCCGGCAACCCCGTTTATGGCTCTGGTTGTTTCCGGCGGCCATACCAGTATTTATCTGGCAAAAAATTATCATGATTTTCTGTTAATCGGCCAGACGCGCGACGATGCCGCGGGCGAAGCGTTTGATAAGGCGGCGAAGCTTCTTAACCTGGGCTATCCGGGGGGTGTGGTCATTGATAAAATATCCAAGGGCGCCAATCCGCGGGCGGTGGCATTTCCCCGGGCGATGAAGGATTCTTCCGATTTCAGTTTCAGCGGTTTGAAAACATCACTGCTGACCATGCTGAAAAAACGCGGCCGGGATTTCAGCGCGGAGGAATTACCGGATATCGTGGCAAGCTATCAGGAAGCGATAGTGGATGTCCTGGTGGAAAAAACAATTAAGGCGGCAGAAGATTATGGCGTTAAAAGAGTCGTTGTCTGCGGCGGAGTGGCGGCCAACAGCAGGCTGCGCGAAAGGTTCGCGGCCCAAACAGCCGATCACAATATTGAATTGTTTATTCCTCCGGTTATATTATGCACGGATAACGCGGCAATGATCGCGGCAATCGGCGAAATTATGCTGAAAAACGGCCATAGGGATTCGCTGGATTTAAATGCCGTTTCGCGATGGCCCATAGCATAGCTTTAATCTTTTTTTCTTTACAGGCAAAAATATGACCTCACCCCGGGAAATAATCGCTCATTACGCGATTAAACCGCGCAAAAATCTGGGACAGTCATTTCTGATGGACGAAAATGTGATCAGAAATATTGCCGCAACGGCGGATGTGACAAAAAATGACATTGTCGTGGAAATTGGCGCAGGGATTGGCGTCCTGACAGAATATCTGGCGCGTAATGCCGAAAAACTTATTGCCGTTGAACTGGATGATCAATTAGTTGAAGTCTTAAAAAACAGGTTATCCGGATATGATAATATTCAAATTTATCACGGAAATATTCTGCGGTTTGATTTCGGAGCGATTACCGGGGCAGGGCGGCGGAAAATTAAAGTTATCGGAAATATTCCCTATAATATTTCATCTCCGGTATTATTTTACTTATTATCTTTCCGGAAGATCATAGATTCTTTTGTATTGATGATGCAAAAGGAAGTCATTGAACGTCTGGCGGCTACCCCCGGAGGCAAAAGCTATGGGGTGCCCTCCGTGATTTTACAGATGTTTGCCGCGGTGGAAAAAGTTCTGGATGTCAACGCTTCCTGTTTTTATCCCCGTCCTAAAGTAGATTCATCGGTCATTAAAGGATTATTCAGGGAAAGATCTTTAGTGAAACTCAGGGATGAGGAATTCTTTATAAAATTGGTCAGAGATGCCTTTGCCCAGCGCCGGAAAATGCTGATTAACAATTTAAAGAAATCAAAATTACTGGAAAGCGTCCCGGAATCTTTATTAAAAGAAGCGCTGATATCGGCCGGAATTGACTCTCAACGGCGGGGTGAGACTCTTTCCATAGAGGAATTCGGATGTCTGAGTAATATTTTGAAAGACAGGATTAAATAACGATACTGATTTTGAAGTGAGATAAACTTTGAATAAATTCTCCGAAAATTATTCGGACATTTCAGGTTTTTTTATGGAACCATCAGTTGTGGGCGTAAATGGTCAATCCGCCGTTAATCGTCGCTGAAATACCGCCGGTATATGATAGTCCCAATACCTGATCAGGCAACTGTGTAGTGCCATTCCAGGTTGTAAGATCACTCTTTGTGCCCAGCTTTAGAGTCATACTCAACCCCATATCAGGGGATGCGATAACAAGGTCATTAATCGTGACGTTCATTTTGACTCTTGAAGGGATACTGGGATCGTCGGTATCACTGACACTCTCTGTTATGGAACCGGAATGAGCGACCAGAGCAGCGTTTACGTTAACATCCGCCATTCCAAAATAAGCATCGGATGCATATTTCTGTCCCCAAAAATCTGTGCAATTGGTAGATGTCGAACTTAAATTGCCTCCCGGTATTATAACCGTACCTGTAAAGACAACAGTAGCGGAACCTGTATAGTAAAGAGTAGCGGAACCTGTCTGCGCAGATATAGCGCCGAGATCGCTATCGGCAAGAACGGTTTTTTGAGCTGAAGATATTGATGGAGTAATTAAAAATGCGGCGATAACTGCAAAAGCTAAAAACTTTTTCATGTTAAATCTCCTTAATTATTAATTAGGACATCTTCATCTTTTTTTAGTTATTTTTAAAATAATATTACAAAATTACAACATTGTAAAGATTTTTTTTATTTATTTTTATGACCTGTTCCACCTACCTACACTGATCCACTTTTATTATAATATAAAGACAGGCAAATGTAAATAATTTTAATAATATTTATTTTGAGCCGGTTTAACTCATTTTTCAGCAAACCGGTTATGATGAGACAGGAAAAACTTATTGACTAATTTATGTTGAAATAATAAGGCTATTCGCAATTTTAATGAGTGAGAAAATGAGAAACAAATACTTGTATATTCAAACATTTGGTTGCCAGATGAACGTTCACGATTCGGAACAAATGGCCGCATTGCTCTTTGACATAGGGTATAAACCGACGGACAACATGAAAATGGCCGATTTAATCCTCTTAAATACATGTTCCATCAGAGAGAAGGCCGCGCAAAAAGCATACAGTCAACTTGGAAGACTGGGAAAACTAAAAGAACAAAATCAGGAATTGATTATCGGCGCGGGCGGTTGTCTGGCGCAGCAGCTGGGAACAAAATTTCATAAAAAAGCAGCCGGCCTGGATTTTGTTTTCGGCACTCATAACATTCATCTTTTGCCTCAAATAGTTTTATCCATTGAAAAGAAAAGGAGAAAGATTACTGAAATTAATTTCCATAAATCATTAAATTCCATAGGGGTGTTTGCTTTGCCGCAGGCAGGCGCGGTGAGCGCTTTTGTGACTATCATGCAGGGATGCAATAATTTCTGCGCCTATTGTGTTGTTCCTTATCTGCGCGGACGGGAAATGAGCCGGCCTGCCGATGATGTAATGGAAGAGATAAAAAAACTGGCGGCATGTGGAATCAAAGAGGTTACTTTGCTCGGACAAAATGTTAATTCCTATGGAAAAACATTTGATGATGGATTCAATTTCACCGCATTGATTAAGAAAATAGGGAAAATTTCCGGCATCGAAAGAATCAGGTTTACCACATCGCATCCAAGAGACCTTTCCGCCGAACTGATTGACTGTTTCGCCACAGAAAAGAAATTATGCAAACATATTCATCTTCCCGTGCAATCAGGTTCAAACCGGATATTGGAATTAATGAACAGAGGCTATACCGTCGAGGAATACATAAAAAAAATTAATCACTTGCGTAAATTGGTTCCTGAGATTAGTATTACCTCGGACGTTATTGTCGGATTTCCGGGAGAAACAAATAAAGATTATGAAGAAACAATTGACATGATGGAAAAAATCAGGTTTGATTCTCTTTTTTCGTTCAAGTATTCCGAAAGGGAAGGGACCGCGGCGCAAAAGTTAAAAGGGAAAATCGCGGAAGATGAGAAGTTGAGGCGGCTCGAAAAATTGCAGGCGTTGCAGAATGAGCATACCCTTGAAAAAAACACGGCGTTGGAAGGAAGCATACAGGAACTGCTGGTTGAAGGAAAAAGCAGGAATTCTGAAAGTGATTTGATGGGACGAACCAGTTCCTGGAAAATTGTTAATTTTAAAAGCGAAATGGACTTGATCGGCAAACTGGTGGATGTTAAAATATCCAAGGCTTATTTACATTCCTTAAGAGGAAAAACAGTGAATAATTAAGGAGTCTGTAATGTTAATTGAAATGAAGGTTTCAGGATTGACCATAGATCCCATTACCAATACGCCCATAGTAATTTTGAAGGATATGCAGAACAACAAGGCCATTCCAATCTGGATCGGTTTGTTTGAAGCCAGCGCTATCGCCACGGAGTTGGAAAAAATCGTCTTTCCGCGGCCCATGACCCATGATTTGTTCACCGAATTTTTAAAATCTTTTAAAGTGAAGGTCGATAGAATTGAAATTGTGGATATTCGCAGCAATACTTTTTTTGCCAATATTTATTTAAACTGGGAAGGGAATGATTTTACGATAGACGCGCGTCCCAGTGACGCTATTGCCATAGCTCTGCGGGCGCAGGCGCCGATATTCGTGGATGAAGAAGTTATTGAAAAATCACGCAATGTTGATTTCGGAATTAAACTTAACGATCTGGACAAACTGAAGGATGAAAAAATCAAGGAATTTCTGGAAAATCTTTCGGCTGAAGATTTCGGCAAATATAAGATGTAAGTATTATGGGAAACATCATTGAGGATTTTCAAAGTTATCTGGAAGTGGAAAAAAATGTTTCCGCTCATACCTGTATTGCATATCTTGCTGATATTCATGAATTTA
>JBEKJX010000200.1:0-5763 GCA_050011015.1 Smithella sp. | reverse complement strand
AATATCCGCGAAACAGGATAATCCGCGCGATTAACAGCCGTGCCTTCTACAATACCTATCTGTCCCAAAATATAATTATTTATTCTGCGGTAACGCACGTCCTGGAGCTTAACCATCTGGTTAATAAAAACTCCCGAGGTCACCGGTTTTGAATTGCCCGTATATTCATTATATTTATTGATAAGATCTTCACCAACTTTCGGGAAAACAAAGAAATAAATAATACAAGGAATAACTACAATCACTAAAACAGACCAGAGAGCAATCTTCCATGCCCTCCCAAAACCCTTAGACGAAGACAATTTTTTCTTTTCAGCTTTTTCTGCCTTCTTTGTCTTTTCTGTCTTCTCCGCCTTTTCTAATTTCTCACTTATTCCGGTGACGCTTTCCTCTTGCGTTTTTTCTATCCCCAAATCTATCTCCTCGTTTAAACGTGTTTCTGACTCCTTAGTTCTATCAGGGAAATAACCGCCACTTTTATCCCTATAGAAGACAGAGGGGGTCTCCATGGTTAATTTTTCTTTCTCTTCGGCTACTTGCGCGGTTTCTTCTTCTAAAATAGAAGGTTCAGGTACCGGTGAAGAATCCATCGCCTGTTTTTTTGCCAGCGGATTATCCTGAAAATAAACATGCCCGCAACGGCTGCAACGCAGCCATACACCATTGCCTTGCATAAAATTGTCATCAAAACGAAATTTTGTGCGGCATTGCTTGCATTGAATGATCATTTACTTGCCTCTTTCATCACTGCTTAATTACATAAATATCGGGGGAAAAACGGTACTTCTCATTGAAATCAAGCCCATAACCAACCACAAAGCCATCATCAATGGTAAAGCCAACATAGTCAGCCTCAAAAGACACTTTCCTTCTTTTACGTTTATCCAAT
The DNA here is from genome assembly GCA_050011015.1 of Smithella sp. Lineage (GTDB taxonomy): Bacteria > Desulfobacterota > Syntrophia > Syntrophales > Smithellaceae > Smithella. The sequence continues at coordinate 4,874 of JBEKJX010000200.1, read as the reverse complement.
AAAACACATATCTTCAGCGAATTTGGATTTCTCTCCTTAAGCCACCCAACAAGATATTGCAATGTCAGACCGGTGTCAAGTATGTCTTCCACAATCAAGATATCCCTGCCTTTTATAGAAGTTTCAATATCTTTTGTCATCACCACTTTACCAGAACTATCAGAGCCGGCTCCATAACTTGCCAATCTTGTAAAATCTATTCTACAGGGGATGCTGACCTCACGGACTAAATCAGCCATAAAAATAAATGCGCCCTTAAGAATGCCAATGATAATTAATTCACGGCCCGCGTAATCTTCAGATATTTGATCAGCCAGTTCTTTGACCCTCTTTTGAATAACAACGCGGGAGAAAAGGATTTCTTTGGATATTTTATCCATTTATAGTGCCTCTAAATTAAATCATAACCCGTTAAAAATCGGAGACACACTTCCGGATTTACAAATGTTCCTGAAGCCGCCCCCGGGCCTGAGCCGGGACAGACTCTGCCAACAAAAATAGCGCTTTTATTTAGAAATTGTCTTACACTAGCCAAAGAGGATGTATAATGTCAATAAAAAATTAATAATAGCGTCTATATGTAGAAACGAAATTTTCAATATTTGACCAAATCAACCTCTCCCCCGCTTCAAGTTCCCCGGAATTTTTAAATGAGGAAGACAAGCTCAAAAAAATTGCGTTTAGCGGCGATATCTCCCGGCCAAACTTCGCGTAATCAATATAACTAATCATATATTGCGATCCATCAAAGTAATATTTACCCAGCCGGTTGGTTTCCAGCGAACGATATGGCCAGGTAGTTTTCCAATTAAAATATTCCAGAGCAATGTTTTTCAAATCTACATTATCGAATAATTCCGGTTTAAGCTCCCTGCCGACTCTATCGGCCAGAAGCCGGAAATATGTTGTGACCAGATCAATGTCTGTCAGACAAAGACCGTAAAGGTACCAATCGTCAATTATTTTTATTAGGATTTGAGATTGGGATTGTGGAATAAAATAATGGCTGGGACAAAGATGACCAGCGCAAAGTTCCTGCCCGTAAAATGAACAATCACGCAAATCGAGACCGGAGTTTTGCATCGGATGAAGCAGACAGCCAATTTTCTTTTCCTCTTTGTCCAGAAAGCCAAGGTATTCACAACAATAAATTACTTCATATCTCTTACTAAAATCTTCATCAGCTAATGTTTCTTTCGCGTAACATTCAACATCGCCCGGATTTTTTACCATCTGATGAAAACGTTTTGTGCGCGCACGTAAACGCAGCGCCAGAGACGAGCGGGAGCTGTCCACATAATTGTACAGACCACAACAGGCGCCACAGGATTTTCCTTCACCCGGCTGGCAAAGAATGATTATATTTGGATTCGACATAGACTATCTGCCCGGTATTTTTAAATAAAGGTAAAAACGGCATCAATCAAATACGATGGTTTTTGATCCATAAACTAGAATTTTGTTTTCCAGATGCAAGCGCAAAGCCCGCGCCAGCACAATTCTTTCCAGATCCTTGCTTTTTGTCTGAATATCGGCAATCGCGTCGCGGTGACTTATCTTGATCACGTCCTGCGCGATAATAGGTCCTTCATCCAGTTGCTCCGTCACGTAATGACCTGTCGCTCCTATAATTTTCACCCCGCGGTCATAGGCCTGTTGATAAGGATTTCCTCCGGCAAACGCGGGTAAAAAGGAATGATGGATATTGATTATCCTGTTGGGATAATGATCAAGAAATTTCCCGCTGAGAATCTGCATGTAACGCGCCAAAACAACAAAATCAATATTCATTTCCCGCAATAGCTTCAACTCATCAGCTTCCTGTTTTTTCTTATTGTTCTCGGCAACGGGAAAGTAGAAAAATTTCATTCCGAATTGCTCCACCAGATCGCGGGCGTCAGTATGATTGCTGATTACCGCTTCAACATCAGCCCCCAACTCTCCCATATGCCGGCGCAAAATAAGGTCGTGCAGGCAATGCAGGTGACGTGAAACAAAAATGGCTATGCGCGGCACATAATCAGTAAAATGCAAATCCCACTTCATGTTAAATTGTTTTGCCAACGGCACAAAAGCGGCGGGAATTTCTTCGCGGCTAAGAGCAAAACCGTTGAGTTCCCATTCAATCCGCATAAAGAAAAGCTTATCCGTCTTTGAAGTATGTTGATCGGCATGAACAATATTGCCGTTGTGACGGAAAATAAAATCGGAAATTCTCGCGACAAGGCCCTTGCCATCGGCACAGGACAAAAGTAAAATTGCGTTGACATCATTCATGAGACGGCTTCTCTCTCGTTAATTTAGCCGCTTGCGGCTGATTATTAAATACGGAACTATTTTATAGAAGGATTAGGGTTGCAGGTCAAGTATAAAAATGTTAATACCAAATCGTACGGAATCTGCCGCCTGACAGGCGTTAGTTCCCGGTAAGGTAAAGACCGTTTTTATTGCGTTCCTTTTTTTAGTCGCGCCTCCGGTCTTTGGTTAACTTTGTTGACTGCGTTGTTATCCTTTGACTGCTATCTGATATAAATGCAAACTGATGTAATAAAAGAAATATTTTAATAAAATAACTTTAGAAACCGGACATATATGAAATTAATTGAAGAAATAAAATTAGCCAACGGGTTGAAATTAAAGATTTATGATTTATCCCGTCCCATAGCCACCGATACAGTCAAAGTGGAAATTTCTTTTCAAACGAAAATTCCCTTAACAAAATCTTATTTCACAGGCGCTCAAGATTATGATGTGGTTAGAAATATCATGGGCGATAAACTCGCCTACGAACATAAACTGGAAAGATCTTTTGTACCCAAAGAAAATGAAGATTCCGTCCGTGATGATTTGATCAATACCTTTAAAAATAATTCCCTGGATTACCTTGCCTCTGTTAATTTCCCCCAAAAGATGGCGCTGTCATTGCTCAGAGATATCAAAAAGAATCCTTACAAATATCAATCCCGCTCCGACCCCGATTCACAAGAATAGTGTTGTGGCCTTATTACAAACAGGAAAGCAAACCATGAACAATAGTAATTTTGATGAGTTCTTGCTTGGCACCGAGAAACCAAGCCGTTACATCGGCGCGGAAGTAAACGCCATCCGCAAAGAAAAAGCGGAAGTCCGTTTTCTGCTGGCATTCCCGGATACATACGAAGTCGGCATGTCCCATCTCGGTTTGCAGATTTTATATTCGATTCTAAACGAAATCCCGTATGTGGCGGCCGAAAGATGTTTCGCCCCCTGGCCGGATAGAGAAAAGCAACTGCGCGAAGGGGGAATACCTTTAACATCTCTGGAATCACAAACACCGACGTCGGCTTTTGACATTGTCGGGTTCTCATTGCAGTACGAACTTTCTTACACCAACGTATTAAATATGCTGGATTTAGGAGGCATACCGCTTACCCGCGTGGAACGCGAAGAAGGACATCCTGTGATAATAGCCGGCGGTCCCTGCTGCTTTAATCCGGCTCCTCTTGTTGATTTTATCGACGCTTTTGTCATCGGCGAGGGAGAGGAAATTGCAGGGGAAATTACCGCGACGGTTCGCGCGGGTAAAAAGAACTCTCTTAATCGAAATAATCTGATAGGCCAACTGGCGAAAATTCCCGGCCTTTACGTTCCCGCTGTTCATGGAAAAAATCAGGTCATCAAAAAAAGAAATATTCTTGACCTGAACTTATGGACACATCCTTTGATGCCTGTTGTCCCGCTGATGCAAACTATTCATGATCGCATCACCCTGGAAATAGCCCGCGGCTGCACCCGCGGATGCAGATTCTGTCAGGCAGGAATTCTCTGGCGTCCTTATCGTGAAAGAAATACCTCCTTACTCATGGAAATGGCCGATAAGATGCTTAAGGCAACCGGCCATGAAGAAATATCGCTTTTATCGCTCAGTTCCGGCGATTACAGCTGCCTCGAACCCTTGGTAAAAAACCTGATGAACCGGTATCATTCCAAACGGGTGGCTCTGGCGCTTCCTTCTTTGCGAGTGGAATCTCTTACGGGAACATTAATGGAAGAAATCAAACGGACACGTAAAACCAGTTTTACGCTCGCGCCCGAAGCGGGAACGGATAAAATGCGTCTGATCATCAATAAGGGCAACACCTCCGAAGATTTGCTTTCTACCGCGGATAAAATATTCGCCGCCGGCTGGAAATCAATTAAACTTTATTTCATGCTGGGTCTGCCTGATGAAGCACAGGAAGACTTGGAAGGAATTGTTCATTTAGCCTATGAAACTCTGAGGGCGGCAAAAAACCGAGGTCAGGTCACCATCAGTCTTTCCACTTTCGTTCCCAAACCCCATACGCCCTTTCAATGGCAAAGACAAATTTCCATGGAAGAAACTTATGCCAAACAGGAATTCATCCGTCAGCGAATCAAAAACCGCGACATCAATGTGAAATGGCATGACGCGCGAATGAGTTTGCTGGAAGGAATATTTTCACGCGGCGATGAAACGCTTGGAACGCTTCTGGAGGCGGCCTTTCGCAAGGGCTGCCGTTTCGACGGCTGGAGTGATATTCTGCGTTTCGACCTATGGCAGGGAGCAATGACCGAAACCGGATTTAACCCGGAAGATTTCACACGCGAACGTGATATTAACGAAAAATTGCCATGGGATAATATTGACTGTGGCGTTAGCCGTGAATTTTTGCTTCGGGAAAAGCAAAAATCAACCCACCTGTTGACAACAGAGGATTGCCGGGATTCCGGCTGTCAGGACTGCGGAGTATGCGATTTCTCCACGACAAAAAATATTTTTGCGGAGGAAAAAAATAAAGCGGTTTTGTTATCGCCGCCGGTTCCCGATGACGCTTCCGTCAAAGAAACAAAATATCGTCTTACCTTCAGCAAAC
>JBEKJX010000199.1:0-5777 GCA_050011015.1 Smithella sp. | reverse complement strand
CATATAGGGACTTTCCCTGTCCAGATTAAAATAGTCGGCGGCTTTTTCCCGCAGGACACTGGGCGCAAAAGGGCGAAAGCTTTCCCGAAATTTTATTTTCAGATTCATAATCTCCTGCATCTGGGATGACCGGGCATCGCCGATAATTGAACGGGCGCCCAAAGCCCGCGGCCCGAATTCCATCCTTCCCTGAAACCATCCGATTGTCTTTTGGGCGGCTATCAGATCGGCAATTTTCACTGGAATTTGCTCTGAGGACAACTCTTCGTAAGTTATACTATTGGCGTTTAAATAATGAATCAACTGACTGCTGCTAAATTCAGGACCAAGGCAGGAGGCTTTCATAAAATCTTTCTGCCCATCAACAATCCGCTGATTATCCAGATATTGGTACCAGACAAAAAGAGCTGCGCCGAGAGCGCCTCCGGCATCGCCGGCAGCCGGCTGGATCCATATATTGTCAAAAGGACCTTCACGCAGAATCTTCCCGTTGCCTACACAATTGAGAGCAACTCCTCCCGCCAGGCAAAGATTCTTCTGCTTCGTCTCGCGATGGATATGACGGGCCATGCGCAGCATGACTTCTTCTGTCACATCCTGAATAGAACAGGCCAGATCCATATCTCTCTGTGTAACATCCGATTCCGGTTTACGGGGCGGTCCGCCAAACAGTTTGTCGAATTTTCTGTTTGTCATGGTAAGACCGGCGCAATAGTTAAAGTATTTCATATTTAACTTAAATGAACCGTCCTCTTTTAAATCCATCAACTCCGATAGTATCAATTCTCTGTATATAGGCCTGCCGTATGGCGCCAGTCCCATAACCTTATATTCACCCGAATTGACCTTAAATCCGGTGTAATAAGTAAAGGCTGAATAAAGAAGCCCAAGGGAGTGAGGAAAGCGAATTTCGGATAGAATTTTGATTTGATTATTTTTTCCAGTGCCGTAACTGGTGGTTGTCCATTCGCCAACGCCGTCTATTGTGAGAAATGCCGCCTGAGCAAAAGGAGAAGCAAAAAAAGCAGACGCGGCGTGAGATTCATGATGTTCAGGGAAAATTATTTGACCTTCATAATCCAACTGCTTTTTAATGAATTCCTTCATCCATAATTTCTGCTTTATCCAAAGAGGAATTGCCATAACAAACGAATGAATGCCACGGGGAGCAAAAGCCAGATATGTCTCCAGAATACGTTCGAATTTAACAAAAGGCTTGTCATAGAAGGCAATAAAATCCAATGATTCACTCTTTATTTTTCCTGCTTCCAAACAGTAATCTATCGCATTTAACGGAAAGGAAAAATCGTGTTTTTTCCGGGTAAACCGCTCTTCCTGCGCGGCGGCAACAATGTCGCCGTCACGGACAAGACAAGCCGCGCTGTCATGGTAAAATGCCGATATGCCTAAAATGTTCATTATTATTTTTTTCGCTCGCTGTTAATTGCTAATAAAAAATATTGCACATAACTAATAATACTTCAAGTAAAACCGAGCTCACATATTTATTTAAACATGCTTTTTCTCCTTTTCTATGCTAGATGTGTTTTACTAAAAATTTAAAGCAAAGAACATTTTATGCATAATATTGCTGTGGTTATACCAAAATATGGTTTGGTCGGCGGAGCTGAACTAAGCTCAGTCGAAATGACCGAGCGGCTTGCCAATCAAACGGGCTTTGATTTTCATGTATTGGCCAATCGCTGGCAGACGTCATCCACGACGACAACATTTCATGGAATCCCAATTATTTCTTTCCCTAAATTTTTAACCACGATCAGCTTTGCTTATTTTGTCCAACGCCAGATAAATCGCAACAATTATTCTCTCGTCCACAGCCACGAAAGAATTTTTGCGGCTGATATCTTCACGATGCACAGTATTCCACATCGGTACTGGGTTCATAATATACGCCGCAAGCAGATGAGCCTCTACGATTCAGCTACAGCCTGGGTGGAAAAAAAACTTGTTTATGAAGGTAACTGTAAAATATTTATTGCCGTTTCCAGCCTGACTAAAGATATTTTTTTACAGGAATACAAGATTAACCCTGATAAAGTTTCTGTTATTAATCCGGGAATTGATTTAAATGATTATGAGCAACATAATAAAGGTTTTGTTCGCAATGCTATCCGCGGTGAATTGGGAATTAATGCCAGTGATCCGGTAATTTTATTTGTTTCAATGAATTTTGAAATTAAAGGTCTCGATGACATTTTCTTTTCTTTGGCCAAATTAAAAGCTCAAAACAAGAAATTCAAGCTTATTGTTGTCGGCAAAGGTAATATAAAAAAATATACGGAATTGGCCAGAGAAAACCAAATAATCTCCGACGTAATATTCACCGGTCCTGTAAACAACGAAAAAATAATTAGAATGTATTTGGCCGGTGACCTTTATATTATGCTCTCCAAGTTCGATACATTCGGCAATGTTGTTCTTGAGGCAATGGCGGCCGGATTACCGGTAATTGTCAGCGGCAATGTCGGCGCCAAGGATATTGTGCAGGAAGGTAAAAATGGATTTATTGTCAACGACACATCTGACGTCGATTATATCGTGGCAAAAATTGCTCTGCTGCTCGATAAAAATATCCGCGGGAGGATGTCTGACGCTGCATATCAAACAGCAACACAAAATACCTGGGACGATGTAACAAAAAAATACGCGGCCATATACGAAAATATATTGGCAGAAAAGCAAGGTTAATATCAGGGATAAGAAACGGGAGCGTGTAACACAAAATAAAAGATAGAAAGGATTTTGGTGGGAAGAATTCATTGACATGCAGATGAAACTTCCTTATTTTTTCCCCCAAAAAGCAAACTAAAGAAAAAAAGGAATCAAGTTATTTGAATAAATATTCAATGGAATCAATGCATATAGGAATTATCATTCCAATATATAAATCAGATCTATCTGATGAGGAAAAAATATCCATTACGCAGGTATTTCAAGTATTAAAAAAATACAGGATTATTTTTGTTGCGCCACAAAGTTTGAATATAATAAATTATAAAAAATATTTTGAACTGAATAATCATCAGTTAATTAGATTTAACGATAAATATTTTTATCAAGGATTAGAAGGTTATAATGAGTTGCTGCTTAGTGAAGTTTTCTATAAAATGTTTTCAGAGTTCAGTTATATTCTGATTTATCAACCGGACGCATACGTTTTCAGGGATGAATTGATGGAATGGTGTAAAGGGGAATATGATTATATCGGAGCGCCATGGCTGGAAGATAACGATGGGCAAATCAAATTAAATGGCGTTGGCAATGGGGGATTTTCCTTAAGAAATATTGAAAAATTTCTTTATATCTTCAGCAAGTGTAAAATACAAACCATTAACGAAGAATCTAAAATTAAACGGAGATTTTATAAGATTCAAAATAAAACGATAGCGTTAAGATTGAAGCTTTTAAATTTAATCGGAAACAAAAAAGTGGTTTACTATAGAAATAAAAATATTAATGAAGATGGTTTCTGGGGATTAACAGCGCCAAAAATTACACGGAAGTTTAAAACAGCGCCTGTGGAAAAGGCTATAAAATTTTCTTTTGATAGATATCCTGATTTATTATATCGGATGAATGATTATAAATTGCCGTTTGGATGTCATGCGTGGGAAAAAAGGAATCCGGAATTCTGGAGAAAACACATTTCAGAATTATAAATCATGTAAATTATTATCTGTTGCGTTAATCTGCCACAAAATATTGATCATTGCGAAGAATATGAAAAGGTAAATAAGCTGAATGCCTATCATAAGATCTGCAAACATCCCCTGAATGAGCAAAGACAAACAACATGCCATAAGACACAATGACCAGTTTTGAACAAAAACATTTTTTTTATCTCTGCATAACAACCATCCAACTCGAAAAAACGTATAGAGACAATACAAGAAAAGGCAGACTCCGACCATACCTGTTCTTACCGCCAAATCAATCAGCGTGTTATGCGGCATAAAAAATGCCGTGCGATCTTTAGATTTGGCAATATTAGGTAATTCAAAATTATTTCGTATAAAAAGATCACGATCATAACTCTGCATTCCATAACCGATTCCACCAACAGGATTTTTTTTTACTGTTTGTAAATAACCATGCCATATGGAGAAACGATACGTTTCTACTTCTGCGCCAACCGCATTCTCCAAAACCTGCATATGAAGCTTACTCTTAAATGGTGTGATCATAATCAGCAGCAGCAAGCATAAAAGAGTAACCATGGTTATTTTCTTATTTTTCATAAAAAGAAACGCTATCGGAATAATCAAGCCAAAAAGCGCACCCTTTGTCGCGGAAAGCACTATCGCTGATATGGTCGAAATCATGGCTAAAAAGAGAAATGACTTTTTAAAGACACTTGAATCGGCGAAAAGTGCCATAGTTATAAACAGTGCGGGCACGGCTAGAAATCCAATATGATTTATATCAACACCAATCTCAGGAAGACCAAAACGGTTTTGAAGGAATGCGCCCTTTATCACGTAATAATAGATGGCGCCGCCAAATGAAAAAAGAGTTATGGAAATGACGATAAGCCAACATAAAACAACAAATGACCTTTTGGATACGAAATAAGAAGAGAGGATATAAAATATAATGAGATGCTTTATCAAATGAGCATAGAAATCATGAAAAGAATTCCCTTTGTTTAACGCAAAAGGAATACAAAGTAGTACCCAGAAGCAAAACAATATGAACGGGACAGTAAATGGAGATTTGAATGAAAAGACTATTCGCTTGCAAATAATAAGGAAAACAATAATCGCTACAGAAAGATAGAATAATATCTCTTGTGCCGCTGAATTATAAGGAAAGGGTATAATTAGTATAAAGAGCCCGATAAGGATGGGTATAAGATACTCCAGAATATTATAGATATCAGGGTTATTTACAATATTTGAAAACTGATTATGTCGGCTAAGATTCATTTTTACCAATACTGCAATCACAATCAAAAAGTTGTCGAAGGCTGCCTTTTAACTAGTCCATTTTCACAATAGACAGAAGGATTCTTTCTGAAAAAATATTCCACATTTGCGCCTTCTTTCCAGTGTTTATTGCCAATTTCTTTCGGATGCCAGAGATGTAAAACACGAGCACTCTTGATAACCGAAGTGCCACGGAATCCCGCCATAACTAATCGCATAGCCATATCCTGATCTTCACCACCCCAACCGACATAGTTCTCATCATATCCATTAACAGATTCTATATCCTTTTTGTGAATAGAAAAATGTCCGCCAAAAGTCTGTCTCCGGGCAGAGGCTAATTTCAGCTTCCGCAAAATCCCATAACGAATAAACTCCTTATGCCCTTTTAAAATTGGTTCTTCCGGCAATTCCTTATAAATTTGCTCAAGTAATTCGGAAGATATGCCTTCTGAGAATATATGTCTTGCTTGTTCTTCCGTTGTATATTTACAACGGCCGGCGGCAAACCATCCAGGCTTTGCGGCGTCGATATGACTTTGTATGGCGCCAGGTAGAACAACAAAATCTGCATCGAAAAAAATAAGATAATCTCCCTGGGCATGCCGTATACCGTTATTTCGGCAGGCTGCTCGGCGGGCGCCTTCTCGGGAATGCCAGGCATGAATTATCGGGAAAGGAAAATCCTGAATATATTTTTTTACTTCATTCACAACGATTTTGCTGGAACCATCATCGGCAATGACTACTTCATCAAAGTTATATGGGCAATTCTTAAGTGAATCGAGACAGCGTTTCAGATAATTTGATTTTTCATAGAAACAAATAATA
>JBEKJX010000198.1:0-5806 GCA_050011015.1 Smithella sp. | reverse complement strand
ATGTAGCAAAGACAGTCAAAGCATTTTGCCTGAATAGCCTGCTTCGGTGTAAGCCGCCCGCCCTCTAAGTGTTTAATCAATTCCTTTTTGCCCCTTGCCGTCTTGCCGTGTCTTTTAATATCGGAAATGATTTTCTTATTCATGACCGTTGCTCCCTTCAATCAGTTTACGAATGTCCTCGACTTTCCAAACAGTTATTCTTTGGCCCAGCTTAAAAGGTTTCGGGAACCGTCCCGTTTTTACCCCGGCCCACCAGTTTGATCTCGATACGGGTATAAATCTAAGTATTTGATTAACCCTTAACAATCCTGTTTCCGGCAGATTTTTTAATTCCGGAATTTTGGAATCTTTCGACATGCATTGCCCTCCTTTGTTGTTTTTTGAGGGCAGTATATAGAAGGGATTATCACGGAAAGCGGCTTACCCGATAACAGTAAGCCGCTTATCGTAAAACTTTTTAAAATTATATTTTATTGATATTATAGAAGTTTATGTATTTTATGATTTTTGATTATTTTTTTAGCTTCCGGGATATAGCTGTTTCTGAATGTTGAATAAGCTATCGATTTATCTTTATTTTTTTTCTTATTTTTAGCATCCGGTAAAGCCCAAATTAAATTGTCAGCAAAATAAACATCCCATTCGCATTTGTTAAAATATATAATAATAGGCTCTTTCTTCCCTGTGTACTTTTTAAAGCTTTCTGCTATCTGGCCGTTGTTCTTACCTTCAATATTTGGATGATTTTGCAAATGTTTTATAATTGCCAAAATAATTGGCTGATTCTTCTTTGGCTTTTCACCGCCTTTTTTGCCACGTATGCTTTGTAATTTGCTTTCTGTTATTTTTATGCTTTCATTCAGGCCTTCTTTTTGCCCTATGAGGAAGTAAGAATTTAAAAGCAAATCAATAACCCACTGTGCTGATCTCTCATCTGCCGGCAAATCGTAATTTCTCCAGGAGAATTTATCTTCAATCTGTTCCAGTTCCTTTTTTAAAGGTTCAATCTTGTTTAATAAGTATTCACGATTTTTTTGCCTTGTCGCATTATCGATATAGTCGATACTTCTCTTAAAGATCTCATCTATCGCTGAATGCGATAAACCGGGCTGGCTTTCCAATTTTTTCTCTAATTCTTCTAATTGTCTTAATTTGGATTTAATATCCGGCGGTGAAATCGGCCTGCCGAATTTATCAAATGGCTGAAGCCCGTTTTTGACATGATCAAATAATTCAAATGATAAAATATCAAAGCGCGTTAATAAGTCTTTGCCGGATATGAATTTTGACATTTTATTTTCCTCTCTCAATATTCTTATTTATCACTTAAATATACTTTTGCACAAGCCCGGCAAAATAATTTTATAAAAGCATATAAAGACTCCCTTAATTTACACCAAAATTTTTAGATAGTACTGAAAAGCCGGAGTGCTTTCATTATTCCATTGTTGATTATTTAAAGAAAAATAGCATGACTATTAATAAATATTTTACTGATACTCTTACTAAAAGCAATAGTTTTACTAATGCCTGTATTCATACTTTTACCATTACCGGCAGTAATACTAATACCCGTACCAACATGCCCTTTGTAAAAAAGCAGTTGGGTAAAGGGTTTGCAAATTATTGTTGTCAAAAATTATTTTATAGTTGCAATGATTTTTAAAAGTTGTATTATCTTGTACATTTAATAAAAAAATAAATATCTACTAGGATAAGAAAAATAGGGCGCTGTTGTACCTAGTTTCCCGTAAGTTCTCAATACTGAAAGAAAAGAGCAAATTAGTATCCGATTCTAATTTTGAGTTTATTTATTAATCATACGTCCAAATTGAAGTAGTTCATAAGGTTTATAATCAATTTGCAATTTTGTACATATGCTTTGTCTTATATCATAAGGTACAGGAAACATATGCAAATGATACCATACAAGTTTTCTAATAAGTTCATGGGAGAAAAAAATATCTTTTAGTTTTTCGTGAATTTCTAAAGTTTCCTCCTTCGGGAAATTTTGATAGTGATCTAATTTCACGCTTAGATCGAAAATTTCATAGCTTCTATTATTGCCACCATCCAATATTTTTCTAAAGACAGGTGCTAATTCTTCCAATCCTATCGCCCTTGATACATGCTTTATCATTCCGAATGCCATTCTTTCGCATAAGCCATACATGAATGCATTAGTTTCTTGTTCAAGATCTTTTCTATAAGCTTCAGGATGAAGGGTGGTTGTCAATTTTATAAGTTCTGCTGATATATCTGGTCCGTATTTTTCAAGAAATGAAATGCAGAATCCTGTGGCACGCAAACTTAAATTATAGCACTCCTTTACTATTAATATTTTATCATCTGCTGAAAGTGAACCGGGGAAACTCCTTAGTATTTGTCCAAGAATTTGAATAGTTCTTATAGCTGAATTAAAGAAACTAATCTTGGACAGACTTTCTGTCGCTTCAATATCATCATTTCCATTCATATTATTTTCTTTTTCGTCTCGTTCAATTTCTTCTCGGAGTAATAATTCATCTTTCCTAGCTTGCGAAGGGCTCATTACATCAAGAATCAATTTTGGATTACTAGTTTCAAGTTTACCTAAGAAATCGGGCGGTGCGGCATAATTAAAAATAGCAGTCTCTGAAAATAAATTATTCGCCGCTTTAATAATTGCGTTTAACACAAATTCGTCTTTACATAAATATGCTAAAAAGATTAGTATGTTCGCCGCTTCTTGCTGATATAGTTGTGTAGTGAGTTTTGTAATAAGTTCTTTTGTCTCATCCGTTGCTATATTATCACGAAGGTGACGAGCAGTAAAATAATATCGCGTATATGGATATACAAAAATAAGATAACCATCACGTTTTTTAATTATCTGTGCTCTAATAAAACCTATAATTAATTTTTCATAATCAAGACGAATTAAATATTTATTGCAATGTTCAATATGCCATTGTTCCATTTCTTCAATAGATATTTCATGGTTTTTCTTTTGAAAAAGTTTGTATGCTAGCTCGCTGAGATATTTATATTGTATATCAATATCAGCCAAATAGTCAGACGTGTCCTTCAATGAATTAGTAATCAAAGATTCATATAAATAACCCTGCGCACCATGGGTGGTTGGTACACCATCTTTATTTTCCAATAATTGAATTAACAACAAAATAAAAATTGGATAGGAAGGAAGAAGATTTTTACCGATTGTATTACTAATTATTTCTTCTGCTTCAATTAGTTTTCTGTGAAATATATTCTGGTCAATCTCATCCGAAGCTCCAGTTTGATGCCAGCGCCTTACTAACTCACTACGTTTTATAGGTCCCAGTTCTATTAACTCATAATGTTTATATGATAGAATTTCTGGAGTTAATATCTGTTCTTTGCTTTGTGTCGCTTCATAGAGTTCTTCCCAACGCGAATCATTATGGCCCAATAAGATTATTTTAGAAAATTTGGCTGCAAGCTTTAATAATAAATTATTTCTATGCTTTCCCTTTAATCTGACTTGATCATAATCATCAATAATTATTGCTCGTTCAGTATATGTTAATTGGTGATACGGTTCAATAGCTTCCTTCGAATATTGTTCTCCGACTAATTCAGAAATATAACCAATAATACTTTGATCATCAGTTTTCTTGAATATCTTACCCCTTGCCAAAATTGGCATGGTGCCTTGTACATGAAGATCAAGAAATAGGCGTTTAGATAACATTGTCTTGCCAGCTTTTTCAGGTGCTGCAAAGTATATGTTTTGTGATTCAATTAATAAATCTGCTGAAGCCTCACGAATTTGTTTTGGCTTATTCTTGCTTCCTGGAGAAGAAATTTCACAACATTCAGGGTATACAAATAGGTCATCAAGTGAAAGTGAGCTCTTATATGGGTGATTGAAAACAATGTCTAGATTATCTAACTTTTTGCTCATTTCTTCTGAAATTGAAAACGTTTGCTTTAAACGCCTCATATTCCGTGTAAATTTTCGTGAATAATTATTATTAATCGATGAATACATTTGACCTTTTAATGTAAACTCATGAATATCAATCGTTTCTTTTTGCGTATCTATAAAAATAAAATTGAAGCTACTGTCTTTCGGATTATCACAGGATTGAAGTACACCTCCTTCGCGGTATTCAGTAATATCACGTCTATATCCAACGTTTTGGTAACCACCAGATTCATGTTCATGACCTGTTAATACTATATCGCATGTCGCATGAAGATTATCTCGCAACTGTCTACTACAATCGGACCGCAGCCAATTGAAAGTATGATGCATAATGCCCACAGATAGTTCAGCATTTAAAAGTTCTTCAGCATGAGCCGAAGGTAATATAGCTGTTGGAATAATGATTCCGACTGTTTCATTGGGCTTTGACATCCATGCTGTATTATGTAGACGAAATGTAATTACGCCATCTATCATTTTAAGCTGTTTAATTTTATAACCGATACCTTCAGCACAATTTTTTAAATTTACTGAGGTATTAGCGGCAAATGTGTCATATTCTACTTGAACAGAAGTACCTAATTTATAAGTTGCTTGTTCTATAACAGAACTGCTGATGCCATTAAGAACTATTTCGCGAGTTTGATCATTTAACGTAAAGTCGCAGTCATGATTTCCCGGCACAATAATAAGAGAAGGTAAAATATTAATGCGCTCATTAATTTTTAATTGTAAATCTTCAAAAAAGCTTGAAGCAATGTCATATTCTTCTTTTTTTCCTGAGAATGCAATATCTCCTGAAACAGCTATGATTATGTTATCCCCGTATGGTTGACCTGAAATGGCACTTGCAATAGCATCTGTTAGGTATAGAATAGGATTGTTTCTGCTTAATGAAAAATGAATATCTGATAAATGCAATATTGAAACTTTCATAAAAGCCTCCTTAATACTTTCGGTACAACACCTTATGAAAATATTTTATTTTTTGTAACTTATTGTTCTGTGATTCTTAAACGTGGCAAGGCATTACTCTTAATCATAAAGAATAAAACAAACAAATTCTGGTATGTCAAGAAATACATGATTACTGTAATAAAGAGTTGACTACAAAATGCATGGTGCTGTGCTGCTTTTTAATCTTGCGTGAAGGGTGTTTCTTACCTAGCATACTAGCAAAAGTGACGGAATGGGGTCCTTTATCACCTAGTATCAGTATCAGTTATCTTGCAAGAAAGTATCTTTACCTGATGATCAACTGTAGCGTACCAATTAACTCTCCGGAAGTAACAGCAGCTATGGTTCAGTTATGCTCATATGACTTAAAGATGTATTTTACAGTTGCATTGTATTTATAAAGATGTAAGATGACGAGTAGTTAATAAATACCTGCTGATATAAAAAATATGACGCGGACCCTCTTTTTAAAAAAACCATGAAAAATATTTTTGATAATTACATTTCATCAATTTCTTCCAAATTCTCCCACAAAGAGACAAGTGAGATGGGATACCGCACGGATTTTGAGATTTTACTCAAAGGAATTTTTAAAACTATTAAAGTTAACCGTATTGATCACGATGCGAGAGCCAAACAAGGAAATAAACCGGATTTTGTTGTGATTAATTACGACGTGCCAATCCTCTATATCGAAGCCAAAGATATCGGTATACCTTTGGATAAAGTTGAAAAGTCAGATCAGATGGCAAGGTATTATGGATATTCAAATTTAGTTTTGACTGATTATGTTGAATTTCGGTTTTATAGAAATGGCGTTCGTTATGAAGAACCAATCAAAATTGCCAGTTATGATTTAAAATATCGAATCATTACTCCACTGCCGGAAAATTACAG
>JBEKJX010000197.1:0-5809 GCA_050011015.1 Smithella sp. | reverse complement strand
TGCTCACGACCTTTATTATCCGGCATTAAAACTATTTCGGGATATGAACCATAAATAAGGCGGTTTTCTAAATTGGCCTGGGTTTGGTGAATCTTTTCTATTTGCCCGATTTCCAATTGGGCAAGAGGGAATAGCTTCAGTGTGAACTTGCGTCCCGTGAGAGGCTCGCCCGTGCTGCGCGCCAGATCAAATGACGAGGAGCCCGTAACGAGAACACGAACATCAGGCATATGGTCAACAATAAGCTTGAGGTTAATACCGATATGAGGAATTTTCTGCGCTTCATCAACTACAAGTAGGCGGGTTGCGCCGACAAACGCTTTCAGCTTTTCTATTGATTGGCTGGATAAATATGATTGGATAGTGATATCTTCGCCGCTAACCAGAGTGTATGGTTCTTTTTCATTTTTCAAAAATTCCTTGAGTAAAGTCGTCTTGCCTGTTCGCCTCGCACCATAAATCACAATTACTTTACCCGGTATAACCGACTGTTTCAGATTTTTTAATTGTATCTGGGGAATATACATATTCATATCTCCGTCATGATGTTGACCGTATTATATACAATTCAGTCAATATGTCAACTGAATTTTATAATTAATTTGAGTCTAATTAAGTTGTACAGGTACAATTTGTCACCTTTTATTGCTTCATATTATGAAGCGATTATATTCTTTTTTCGCTTCATGTGACGTCAATCATAGTTAACGAAATACCGTGAATAGTGCGTCCAGAGTTCGCAGTAGGATGTGCGTTGAGTCTTGCTGAAAGGTTATCGCTTATTTATTGCAAGCGAGGATGACTTGTTTATGTGGCACCTTTCACCCGGTAATGTGGATATAAGAATCAATAAGACGGAGTTTCGTCTTATCTATTCTCTGTGATAAAATATTGTTTGAATTTATCTAAAATTTCTTCTGTCATACCATCAAGATGTGACAAATCTTCAAATGTTTTTTCTTGCGAGAAGTGCATTTGTATATGCATTGCTAAATGAATATCAATTTCTAGAACTTCTTTGAAAACTTGATAATCAGCGCATTGTGGATCAATTTTAGTGAATGTGTCTTTGCCTGATATAATGTGCTTAATATTTCTTAATGTTGATATGGAAATATCCAGTCCCGTAGGTGCAGCTATACTTGATATCTGTGCAATATGATCATTTAACTTTTTAAGCTCCGAAGTTAATTTACCAATGCTTTCTTCAATTTTTTTCCCGTGCTGATTCAGCTCAGATTCACTGATATCTGTATAAAGATAATCATTTAAATCTATATGAAATATATCTGTAATATTTTGACTTATTTCGGGATGGAAATAAGATACTGATACATCAAATTCAATGGAAGATTCATTCTCTTTTTTAAATATCTCCGGTGAAGAATTGAATCTTATTTTGAACGTTCTACCAGGTGGAAGATACTTAATGCCTTTGGTTAATATCGGAGGCTTTCTTTCCTCGCCATGCCACATCAGTTGTTTTGAAAAAGTAAAAAACACATTTTCAGCTGGCACCTTGCCAATATTAGAGATAACGAAATAAACTATGACACCATGTTTTATATTTACATCAAAATTTACTAGCGGCGTTATTGTGAAAGACCGATTTCTAATTTCGTTTATTTCATAATCTTCCATTGGCTGCGACAAAAAATTATATCTTCGATAATACTTTTTTGATATTTGTTCTTGGTGCGGCGTTCTATAGCTTTTGGGTATTTTTATAACAAACGACGAGCGTTCGGATGATAAAGGAATTTGAACAATTTCTATTCCATCTATAATTGGAGAAATGTTGCTATTAATTACTTGCTCAAGCCACTCTCGCGTGTATTTAGAGTGATCGACACCTTCATCAATCTTAACAGGCAGATGTTCATTCTCTTGAATGCCATATATTATAATACCACCATCAGAGTTAGCAAAGGCTGATACGTCTTTTGCTATTTCGCCCCTTTTTTTGTTGTCTATCGCTGGACTAGCTTTATAATCTAAATGTGTACTTTCTTGAACTTCATTTTTGATTAATAAGTTGAGATCTTCAACAGTTTTTGGAATATCCATGTGAGAAAAATACCTCCGTCATACCTACGTAAGCGGCCAGCCGCCGGAGGCGGTGATAACCTCGTCAATATTTTCCATGAGCACGATGGTTTCCGCCAGCGCCGAGACGATTTGCTGATAGTGGGTCAGATCGTCATAGGTGAGCTTGCGACCTTTGCGGTCTTTGAGCCACTTATTGCAAACCTGATAGCCGCCGACGTGAAACTCCCAAACATTTTTTGGAACGCCTTCAAAATACTGCGCAGCATTGATCCAGACGCGCCCTTTGGTATCGCCTTGCGGCTCAGTGTAGCGCACGTTTTCCACACTGCTGTCACCGGCTGCGGGATAGCTGGTAATTTTCGTCCCGTGTTTTTCCAGCAGGTGTAACAAAACGAGTTCATCGCCAAGCGCGCAGAGCTTGCGGAAAAGTTCCGGGTTCGAGGTAAGCGGCAGATGGGAAAAATCCATTTTTAGGAATTCGGCATAACGGCTGCGGTAAGTTGGCGAATGAAAGACGGCATACATGTAGTTGAAGATGTCTTCCGGCCCGAAGGTCTTTTTTTTGTCGCCTTTGCCATCGGGGATGAATTGCATCTTCAGTTTTACGGCAAAGTCCTCGATGAATTCTGGTGAGAGGTTGGGCTTGCGTCCGCCCTGCGCATTAGTACCATTGTCATCTTCGAACAATGTATTTTTGTCCGTGTTTGAAGCGTAAATGTAAAGGGGATAATGAAAGCTATTGTTAGATGTTTTTGCCGATAACAATATTTTTTCGGAAATTAATCTTGTTGCGAATACATGAGCGAAGGACTCGCCCTTAGTCAATCGGCTGGTCAGAATAGCTAAGTTATCATATTTCATTTGATTCATTACTGCAGGCCTAGGCCTGCTATGAAAACCACTCGAATGACCAGTGTAGTACGTATAGCGGTTGTCAAATGGCCGGTAACTGATCTTGGTCGGGTGGTCATAATCAGGTTTTGTTAGTTTTAAATCTTTTTGAGCAAGTTCTATTTGCCAGTCTTGCGAGTCTTTGCCCAGATTAAAGTGCTCTCGTGCAATGTCTTCAGGTAATCGCACAAACTCACTAATCACATTTTGAGCATCCCGAACACTAAAGTGTATAGCAAGATCATCGCGTGAAGTAACTATGCCTACTGAATTAACAGGCATAACTTCGGTAATTTTCCAGCCGTTCTCGTATTCAGGCAATAATCTGTTGTCTCGTTTAATAAATAGATAAAAAGGCTTTTCCGGCTGTAAATTATTCCAGTCCGTTATTGAAATATCATCTTCTGCAAGCCGCTCATATTTTTCTTTTCGCAATCCATAAAGTTCAGCATGTTTTATTGATTTCTTAACTCCGCTGGTCTTCCTTACAAAAATGCCTATTGACACCCCTTGCATAATGTCAAAAACATTTTCGTCCTTCCCTCCATCTGGCGCTTGCTCTTTTTTCTTGCTACTACCATGCAAGTCCAGAATGTAAATGTCATCAAAGGTCTGCATGAGATTCTGACGCATACCCCTAAAAGTGGGATTATCCAGATAAGCGTTATTGCAGATGAAGGCCAGAATCCCATAGCCGGTTTGTTCAATGCGCCACTGCGCAAACCGGATAAATTTTACATAGTCATCCTGCAATCCTTTTGGATTGCGTTCACCCAGCGGTGCACCATCAACCTTATAATAGTCCCTCACTAACGATGAAATCCATTCTCCATTATTTTCTGATTCATAAGAATACGGCGGATTGCCCAGCACGACCATCACCGGCGCATCTTTTTTGATGTCGCTGGCGGCATTGGCTTCTTCGGCAATCCATTGGGTGAATAGCGGCAGGCCGGACATGGCATGGGCTTCTTCCAAAGTGTTTGTCAGATAAATCCGCAAACGCTCGGCTGATTGAAAATCATATCCCGATTGTTTTAGCTTCAGGCCCAGCTTCATGTGCGCTACGGCATACGGAGCCATGAGCAGTTCAAAGCCGAAAAGCCGGGGCAACAGATGCTGCGACACATAACTCGACCACATACCCTTGTCGTCTTTAAAGTCATTGTGGATGTGGTCAATAATGCCATAGAGAAACGTGCCTGTACCGGTGGCCGGATCAAGTATCTGGACTTTATGCACGTCCATTTTCTTTTTGCCGGTTGTTTGAGTTACTTTTATTTTTGTGGCGTCGGCCAAACCGTCCTGGAGTTTAAAGTCTGTTTTCAGAATATGGTCGATACTGCGGACAATGTAAGAGACAACTGGCTCCGGCGTGTAGTAAACGCCGCGTGCTTCGCGCATCTTGGGATCATAAGAGGCAAGAAAGGTTTCATAGAAGTGAACGACCGGGTCTTCCTGCCGTGTGTGCTTGCCGAAATCCTTGAGGATGGCTTCCATATCCGTATGATGTAAAAGTTCGGCAAGATCATCTACAGCCCAGACAATCCGCTCATCAAGGTTTATTCCGGCAATATAGTCGAACATCTTGCGCAAAAAAGGATTGGTCTTGGGCAAATCGAATCCGGCATTCTGGCGGGTAAAACGTTCAGCGCTGTCAGCGTTGCAGCGGGCGGCAAAAAGGCCGTAGCAGATGGTTTGCGCGTACATATCCGCGAACTGTTCTGGCGAAAGATCATGAATTAAAACTTTACGAAAGCCATCGAGTTGCTCATGCAGAGGATCGGGTTCGTCACCGGTTAAGTTTTCTTCATTAAAGGCCGCTTTCATGATATCCCGAATGAGTCTGGCCAGAGCCGCCATGCGGACGGCCAAGTCTTTGGGTGAATTAACGGTGGGAATGCTGGTGGTCAGAAACGCGGAAAACAATTCTTGCAAGGATTGTTCGGCATTTTTAACCGGTTTAATTTTACCGTTCGCAACCGTTGCCAGTTGCACGGTTAAGCGGTATTGCCCGCCAACATACCAGCGAAACTCCAGATAGTCGGTTAAAATGAGATTGCTAAGAGATTCCCTGTATCGTTTTATCTGATCGGTGCGTTCCACTTCCGCAAGTGATTTGCCGATATCCTTGCATTCGACGTAGCCCAGAGGGGTTTGTTTTTTAGTAATGATAAAGTCCGGCGCGCCGCACTTGACGCGGCGTGGCTCATTGGTTGCCGTGATTCCGGCGGCCATGCTTTCCATCAATTCCTTCAGAGCGGGACGATGTGTATGTTCCGTGGCATTGCCGGCGGTGTAGGCTTTTTCTATTTTCTTGAGATAGTCGGAAATAGCTGTCACGTAATCACCTGCACATTGTTTGGAAAAGATGGGTGACTATAACACAAAATGGTAATTTAGCAATATTACCAATACATTTTAAATTGCAAATTTTTATTCAAACTCGCTTTAAATTAAACGGGACGGGTACAATTATTATCAATTGAAAATCGGCGAATATCCCCATTATAGCAAGCCCCCGCAATGTGATAGAAGCATAGACTAATCGTTCTTTTGTTGCTGAAAGATGTCGATATCGCGCTCTAAACAGTATTATAGTATTGACACAAAAACATATGGATATTTGTGTCAGGTGAAGAATGGTAAAAATGATAAAAACAACTGACAATCAAATAATTAGTAGAATTTATGACCATGGTAGGGGTTGGGTTTTCACTCCAAACCATTTCAAATATCCGTCGGTTTCAGGATACCTTCAATCAGGGACAAGTGTGATTGACTTATTTCAATCCAAATATTTGTTAGCACATATGAGTTCCGAAATTGGATCAAACCGCTGGGCCTGAAGATTTGCCCATGTCAGCCA
>JBEKJX010000196.1:0-7013 GCA_050011015.1 Smithella sp. | reverse complement strand
ATACCGGTGCTCTCCGATGTGCATCGTTTCGAGGAAATCGATGCCGCCGCGAAAATACTGGATGTCGTACAGGTGCCGGCATTTCTTTGCCGCCAGACCGATTTTGTCCTTGAAATAGCGAAAAAAGCACGAGTCATCAATATAAAAAAAGGGCAGTTTCTGGCTCCCTGGGATGCGGCCAACATCATAGAAAAAGTAAAAACAGCCGGTAATGAAAATATTATGATTACTGAAAGAGGCGCATCCTTCGGTTATAACAACCTTGTTTTTGACGTTCGTTCTTTGCCAATTCTTAGGGATATGGGGTATCCGGTGATTTTTGATGCCACCCATTCTGTGCAGCTACCCGGAGGGCAGGGGACAACATCCGGCGGCCAGAGGGATATGGTAAAGTATCTGGCGCGGGCGGCTGTAGCAGCAGGTGTGGATGGCGTTTTTTTCGAGGTTCATAGTAACCCTGAAAAGGCTTTGTGCGACGGCGCCAATTCTCTTTATCTGGATTCGCTGGAAGAACTGCTTACGATGCTGAAAAAAATAGACTCTCTGGTAAAAGCATCAAACCGGTAAAAAACCTGGATTTGAATCCGGAGGCCGAAGCAAAAGAAATGGCAGGGAAGGCGAATCATTAAATATACTGATCCTATTTAATAATGAAACTCAAAAAGGGTAGTGGAAAAATGGAAAAAAATATCAAAGAGAAACTTAAAAAAATAAAATTACTGATTCTGGATGTTGACGGTGTCATGACTGATGGCCGGATAATAATGGATAATGGAGGGCATGAAATAAAAAATTTTGATGTACGTGACGGGCACGGAATTAAACTGCTTCAACGTTATGGAATCAAAGTAGCGATACTTACAGGGCGGCAATCGAAGGTGGTCGAATATCGGGCGAAGGATCTGGAGATTAAAGACGTTTATCAAAAGGTTTTCAACAAAAAAGAAGTTTTTGAAAAAATTTTAAAGAAACACAAATTATCAGCCGATGAAGTGGCTTATGTGGGCGATGATATCGTTGATATACCGGTATTGAAAAGAGTCGGGTTTTCCGCTGCGGTGGCGGATGCTGTTGATGTAGTGAAAAAATCAGTGGATTATATAACGAAAAATACTGGCGGACACGGTGCGGTCAGAGAAGTTTGTGAGATGATTTTACAGGCGAAGGGGAAGTGGCAAGAAATAGCCGCCAAATACGAATTTTAATGTGAACGGCTGTTAAAAAACGCCCATCTGCTGTGTTGCGCTGCAAACCGCACCGCTCAACGTATAACTTAATACGCCTCGCGGTACTGTTGTTCGTGCGCCTTGCATCTGAACATTTTTAAACAGCCTACGGCTTTTCCCTGCAAGGAAGGTGCTAATTTATAATTGTGCTTCCCTGAATGGTATAACAAGTTTCATAAGCATTATTTTTAATATATTCCCTCACTTTTCAGCCTTATTGTCTTTACACATGACATCCTGAGTGATATAATAAATTTAACGATAATGCTCGATCAGCAGGATATCTCGGACATAAAATGAAATTAAGCAAAAAAACAATTATTATCTCGTCAATAGCAATCGTTTTTCTGGTAGTTTTGATTTCTGTTGTGGCGATAATCAAGACTAATGTAAATAAACCAAAAAATTTGTTAAAGGCGTTTCAGGAGAGTGTTGATCTGAAAATTAATGGTTTCTCTTATACGGAAGTCGGTGAAGCCAACACAAAATGGGAAGTAAAAGCTGATACCGCCACATATAGTAAAAAACAAAACATAGCTGTTTTAGAGAAAGTTCAAATAAAATTAACAACATCCGATGGTAAAATTTTCGTAATGAGCGCTGATAAAGGCCAGATGCTGACGGATAAAAAGAATATTGAAATAAATGGCCATGTTGTCATAACATCGGATAATGACGACAGATTCTCCACTGATCATTTAAGTTATAATGACGCTGAAAAGAAATTTTATACCGACGCACCGGTTACCATGGAAAATAAACGCATGAAACTTACGGGAACCGGACTAACGCTCTTAATCAATAAAGGGGAATTGAACATCCCCTCCATGGTCAAAGCGAAAATAAATTAATTGAGAAATTAAATGATAAATAAAAAAAATTGCATCTTTGTTTTATTCATTATTCTCCTGTCAGTCCTCCGCGTATATGCGGATAATAATCTCATTAGCAAATCCGATGAACCGATGGAAATTACTTCCAACAAAATGGAAGCTTTTAATGAGAAGAAGCTTGTCATATTTTCCGGTAACGCCAAGGTCACCCAAGGCCAAAACGTACTGAAAGCTGACAAGTTGCTTCTGTATTATAAAAAGGATCCTGATAAAAAAGAAAAAATCGGGTCAATGGAAACCGAAAGAACCGGTGATCTGGAAAAAATAGAAGCCAAAGGCAATGTTTCTTTGACTCAAGGCAAAAGAGTGGCCACAGGAGATGAAGCAATATATTTTCATGACAGTAATAAAGTCATTCTGACCGGCAATGCTGTTTTGAGCGAGGGGAAAAACTCCATAAAAGGAGATAGAGTAATAGTTTTTCTCAATGAAAATAGAGGAATAGTGGAAAGTGATACGCAAAAACAAGTTAAAGCGATAATTTATCCCCAGAATAAGAAAAAAACAGGAGTCAATCAACCGGCGTTGTAAAATTATGAGCGATTTATCGGCAAAAGGTTTAATCAAAATCTATAGCAAGCGAAAGGTTGTCAATCAGATTGACCTGTCTATTTCGCCTGGTGAAGTAGTCGGTTTGCTTGGCCCTAATGGCGCCGGTAAAACAACCACTTTTTATATGATTGTGGGGCTTATTAAGCCTGATGCCGGGGAAATTTTTCTGGATGGCGAAAACATTACCGGATTTCCCATGTATTTAAGGGCAAGGAAAGGTTTAAATTACCTGCCGCAGGAACCGTCAATTTTCCGAAAGCTTACAGTAGAAGAAAATATTCTGGCGATTTTAGAAACTCTTGATTTGATGGAAGAAGAAAAAAGAGAAAAACTCCATGAGCTTCTGGCGGAACTCGATCTGACGGCGCTGGCGAAAAATTATGCTTATTCCCTTTCCGGCGGAGAAAGAAGAAGAGTGGAAATTACGCGGGCATTAGTTACGTCTCCCAAATATATTCTTTTAGACGAGCCTTTTGCCGGGATTGATCCGCTTGCCGTTGCCGACATTCAGAAAATAATTGAAAAGTTAAAAACCAAGGGAATCGGTATAATTATTTCCGATCATAATGTAAGGGAGACTCTTTCCTGCTGTGACCGGGCTTACATTGTCAATGAAGGGGCAATACTTGTTGAAGGCGCTCCGGATAAAATCGCTCATAGCGAACTGGCGCGAAAATTTTATTTTGGCGATACGTTCCATTTGTAAGATAACTTCGCAACTTATGGTTGTTTAATATTATGGCGTTTGAGTTAAAACAAAATCTAAAGCTTTCCCAGCAGTTAATTATGACACCGCAGCTGCAGCAGGCAATAAAATTGTTGCAGTTGTCCCGGCAGGACCTTGTCGATACCATTAATCAGGAGATGGAAGAAAACCCTCTGCTGGAAGAGATTGCTCCGGATGAAGGAAATACTGATTCCGTTCATGAGGAAATTGAAAATGATGTCGTATCTGTTGAGCGTGAAAATGTAAAAGCGATCGAACGTACGGAGGAACTAAACGTTGAGGAAGGCGCAACCAGCGCCAAAGAGTTTGATTGGGATAATTATCTGGAAGATTCCGGCAGAGTAGGTGTGACTTATGGCGGCAGTGACGGTGAAGAAACTTCATGGGACAATATCCTTACTGAACGTCAATCGCTTACCCAATATTTGATGTGGCAGATGAAACTTTCATCTTTTACGGAAGATGAAATACGCGTATGCACTCAAATTGTCGGAAATCTTGACCAAAACGGTTATTTATGCGCGACAGTACCTGAAATTGCCCAGTTGGAAAATATCAGCGAAGAATTCGTTGAAACCGTTCTGAAGAGAGTTCAGGAATTTGACCCTCCGGGAATTGCCGCCCGTAACCTGCAGGAATGCCTGTTAATTCAGGCAAGAATGCTGGGCGTACAAAACAAGATCATAGAAGTTATCATTAAGGAATTTCTTAAAGAACTGGAATTGAAGAATTATGCCCATATTGCGCATAAATTAAAGGTTCCTCTGCGGGAAGTAGAGATAGCCGTATTATTAATCAGCAGAATGAATCCAAGGCCCGGCAGTATTTATGCCGAAGAAAATATCCAGCCGATCATTCCCGACGTATATGTTGTCAAATCGGGAAACGAATACAAAATCATTCTAAATGATGATGGTTTGCCGCATCTGCGGATCAGTAATTTTTATCGTGAAATTATGGCGGGATTTGCTGATCATGGTCATCATCAGGAAGAGGAAGGAAAAAAATACATCAAGGATAAAGTTCAATCGGCTACATGGCTGATTAAGAGTATACAGCAGCGGCAGAATACAATTTATAAAGTGGCGGAAAGTATTGTCAATTTCCAGAGAGATTTTTTTGACCGGGGCATTGATTTCCTCAAGCCATTAGTATTGCGCGATATTGCCAATGATATAGAAATGCATGAATCTACAATCAGCCGCGTGGTGAGCAATAAATATATGCATTCACCTCAGGGAATTTTTGAAATGAAGTATTTTTTCGGAAGTTCCATTAAAAGAACATCTGAAGGCGGCTCAATCGCGTCGAAAAGCGTCAAAGAAGAAATTAAGCAGATAGTCAGCACAGAACCACCCAAGAAACCCTATAGCGATTGCGAGATTGTTGATATGCTTAAAGCCAAGGGAATCAACATCGCACGCCGTACTGTTGCCAAGTACAGAGAAATGATGGGAATTCTGCCTTCTTCGAAGAGGAAAAAATATTTTTAATTTGTTTTTAGTCAGGAGAGTGCTTTTAAATAATAAATATAAAATATTGATTGACTTTTAATTTTAAATAAATGTATGACGAGCGTCTTTATGATCGGCTTATTTGCAAATTTTAAAGTCAATTGGGGCGTCAGGAAGATTAATTTAATTAAGGAGGAACAATTATGAAAATTTCGGTAACTTTTAGAAACGGTGAAGGCGAGAACTGGCAAAAAGTTTACGCTGAAGAAAGGATTCAAAAATTGAATAAATATTTGTCCGCGCCTGCCGAAGCTCATATTATTGTTTCCATGGAAAAATTTAGAAATGCTGCGGAAATTAATCTAAGTTCAAACGGCTGGAATATAAACGCGAAAGAAGAAGCCAAAGACATACATATAGCGCTCGATAGTTGCATAGACAAAATTGAAAAACAACTTAAAAAACAAAGAGAAAAAGTACGGGAGCATAAACCCAAAAGTATTCGCCGCGGCCAGGAAAAATTAGCCGAAGGTGAAGAAATGGAAGGAACGACGGCCAATAAAATTGCGGAAACCCGTAAAGTGATATTAAAGCCGATGTCTTTTGATGAAGCGATAATGGAAATAGAAGAAACGAAGGATCGCTTTATTATTTACCGGGATTCATCTTCTGAAAACGTAAGCGTGGTCTATCGCCGCGATGATGGAAATTACACGCTGATAGAGACAAATTAGCTGAGGAGGCGTTGTATCACCGCATAAAATTTTATAATAATATTTTAGAAATTAATTTACGGCGTAGTAAATGCACCTGAAACAAATCTTGAAAATAGAATTTATTAATGCCGGTTTATCGGCCGGAAATAAAGCCGAAGCTTTAGCAGAGTTGGTCGACACAATAATTCAAGGCGGCCTTAAACCGGATTGTTCCACGGGAATAGGAGAGGGGGTCGCCATTCCTCACGGGAAAATATCCGGGCTTGATGATATCGTTGTCGCTTTCGGACGCAGTATTGAAGGCATTCCCTATGATTCCCTGGACGGCAAACCCGTGCATATTTTTTTCCTGCTTTTGGCGCCGGAAAATTCATCCGGTCAGCATCTAAAAATTTTGGCCAAAATTTCCAAAATGCTGAAAGATGTTGATTTCCGCGAAAAGCTCTTAAAAGCAAAATCTCAAAGCGATTTGTATAAAATTATTCTTGATCAGGAAAAGGATATGTTTCCCACCTCTTAAAAAATATAATTATAGAATCCGGCAGCGGGTGTAAATACAACAGCCCGCTGCCACAGAGCTTCAATAATAATAGTTTGCAAAAACTTTCATCTTCTTGATATTATAATAAAAATCTGATAAAAATTATCAGGCGGATAAACAAGGATGATAGTTAAATGAAAAATTTGCGAGTCGTAATTATCAGCGGTCTTTCCGGTTCCGGTAAAAGCACGGCGTTGCGGGCGCTGGAAGATATCGGCTTTTTTTGCGTGGACAACCTGCCGGTTATTTTACTGCCTAAATTTCTCTCCATCACCATTGTTTCTTCACCTGAAATAAAACAAGTAGCCCTCGTCATGGATTTGCGGGAAAGAAGCTTTTTGAATAAGTACAAACGAATATTTGCAGGGCTCAAACAGAAGGGTTACAATATCAAAATTCTTTTCCTGGAATCCAGCGATGAGTCTCTCTTGCATCGCTTTAACGAGACCAGACGTATTCATCCTCTTTCTGAAAGGGGAATGATTATGGAAGGTATTTTACTGGAAAGAGAAAAATTAGCGCCTTTAAAAAAAATGGCGGACAAGATCATTGATACAACTTCAATTAATGTTCACCAGTTGAAAGATATAGTTCAACGGCATTTTTCACCGTCTTCAAGAAATAAAAAAATGGTTATTAATGTAACTTCTTTCGGCTATCGTTATGGATTGCCCGTGGATGCCGATCTCGTCTTTGATGTAAGATTTCTGCCCAATCCTTATTTTGTTGAAAATCTGAAAAAATATGACGGCAATAATATTGAGGTAAGAAATTATGTTCTGCAAAACGAAGAAAGCAAGGAATTTTTGGACAAAACACTGGATTTGATGAATTTGCTGATTCCTCTTTATGAAAAAGAGGGGAAAGTACGCCTGAACATTGCCATGGGCTGTACGGGCGGCAA
>JBEKJX010000195.1:0-5835 GCA_050011015.1 Smithella sp. | reverse complement strand
ACCGGAGGCCAGAAGATCGACAAGGTCCGCCTGAATAATGTTCGTGTCCTGATATTCATCCACCAGTACATACTTGAATCTTCCCGCGATGTTTTTTAACACATCGGGATGATCCAGAAGAAGTGCGCGGCAGTTAAACAACAGATCATCAAAATCCATGATGGAGAGATCTTTCTTCTTTTGCATATACATAATTGCTATTTGCATAATTTCCTCGATCAGATGCAGGAAATACGGATATTTTGATTGAACAACATCTTCCAGCGCATTTTGTGTATTTACCGCCAGTCCGATGATTTCGGCAAGAATATTGCTCTTGGGGAATTTACTTTGCTTGGTATCAATTTTAAGTTCGGCCATACACGTCGAAATCAACTGGCGGGAATCTTCACTATCAACGATGGAAAAGCTGATTTTATAACCGAGAAGATATGCGTAGCTTCTTAACAGACGGTGAGCGATATGATGAAATGTGCCGCCCATGATCCTGCCGGTGGAAGAATTGATCAGGCTCTCCACGCGGTTGAGCATGGAATTCGCGGCTTTGTTGGTGAAAGTTGCCAGCAGGATGTTTTCGGGGGAAACGCCGCTCTCCAGAAGACGGGCGACCCGGTATGTCAATGTGCGGGTTTTTCCGCTTCCCGCTCCGGCGAGCACCAGGAGCGGTCCGCCCTCTTCCATTACAACACGATATTGTTCGGGATTAAGCTCTTTTTCATAATCAATCATTAATGAATTTTACCAACAAAATATTTTCTATTTTTCAACATCAGTAAACGGAAAAAGTTTATAAATTAAAAGGCGCATATATTCAAGTTATTAATCAACAGAATTATTATCTTAGAAATATTAATAGGGTATCCACAGATATCTTCCGGATTTTTCCCCGGATTTTGTTCTTCACTTTTTTAAAAAATCACTTTACATTCAGAACGGAATCTATTATTGAATGTCCATAAATTAACGCCATTAAGTTTAATATTCAGTACCTCAAAATAAACTACGGAGATTGATGCCATGAAATTTAAAGTTTTCATTACGATGTTCTTTGTTTTCCTGATGATTAATTATGCGGTAGCGGCGGTTCCTGATTTTGGGAATGACGGATTAAAGGGATTATCCGAAAGCCAGATGAAGGAAATTACAGACGGTAAAATTGTTGTGAACACTTCCGATGATACTATTGATGAAACAACACAGGCCAAAAGCTCGCTGATCACCGCGGTGTTGATTTTTAACAAGCCGCCTGAAGAGGTTTTCAATCTCCTTTATCGTTCTGAAGACCAGATAAAATTCCTTGAAGAACTCAAGGATGTCAAGGTCATAAGTAAGACCGATACGCAGAATGATATCGAATTTAAAACAAGAGCCGCAGTATTTACCTTTATCTATAGAGTTATCCATCATTTTGATAGAAATAATTTATATATGTACTGGGCAATGGATAAAAGTTTTAAAAATGATCTGCAGGATTTACGCGGATTCTGGAAATTTTATCCCTATCCCGGCGGCAAAACTCTCGCGCGATATGGAAGCAATGTATCGATAAAAGGAGTTCCCGACTGGGTGGAAAACATTTTCAAGAAAACAGGGGTTAAAAACGCGCTGACAAACGTGAAAAAATACGTCGATACCGGATGGACATATCGATAACCGATAAAGGAGACTGACATGGGAAATATAAAAGTAACACAGGAAAATATCGATCACGTTTTCAAATTTACAGATTCCATCGTTAATGGTTTTCCGGATCGTCTGACGGGCAGCGATTCATGTCTTAAGGCCGGAAAGGCTATCGCGGAAGAATTCAGCCGGACATGCGACAAGGGTTCGGTAAAGACGGAGGAATTCACGTTACATCCCAAGTCCTTTCTGAAATATATAAGATTCGAGGTGGTAGCATACCTCCTGGCGGTGGCGCTTGTCTTTTTACACGAACCCGGTTTCGCCCTGGTGCTTTTATTAATAGGAATCTCCCTGATTGTGAGCCAGTTTGTTTTTTACTGGGAGCTTTTCGATCCTTTGTTCCCCAAAGCCACGGGCATGAACGTGTATGCTTCAATTGAGCCGGAGGGGGAAGTCAAACAGCAGATAATTGTTTGCGGCCATCATGACGCCGCGTATGTCTTTCATTATTTGAGTTTCTCGACAAAATACTATCCGTTTATGATTGCCGCGGGACTTGCGCCCCTTTTCATCAGTTTCTTTCTTATCCTTATCATGGTAATTTTCGGCATTGCTCCGATGTGGATGAAAATCGTCATGGCCGTGATGTCGGTCGGCGTAATCCCGTTCTGGTTTTTTACCACTGATGAAATTTCACCCGGGGCCGGCGACAATATGATAGCAACCGCGCTGGCAAATGAAGCAGGCAAAATATTTTCCGGCCTGAAAAAAGAGAAAAGAAATCCCCTGCAGCACACAAGATTGATATGCTGCTCGGTTGACGCGGAAGAAAGCGGGCTGAGGGGATCGAGATATTTCGCTAAAACGCATAAAAAAGAAATGACCGACACAAAAACTTACGCTTTTTGCATCGACACTTTGTATAAAGCCGATAAACTTCTTTTCTTTAATAATGATCTTAACCTTACGGTTGACCTGTCGGATCGCATGGCCAATGACCTCAAAGATATTGCCACCGGTCTCGGTTACGGCGCCAAAGTATCGAAAATGCCATGGGGCGGGGGCAGCACCGATGCCGCTTCTTTTGCCCAGGCGGGAATCGAAGCAAGCTGCATGCTTTCCTTTGAAATAGATATAACAAAACTCGACGCCAACTTTGTCTATCACACGGCGGGAGATTTCTCCAGCGCGATTGAGCCTCGCTGCGTGGAACAGGCGCTCAACGTCATCGTTGAATATGTGCAGAAAAAAGACGCCGAAGTTTCAAAAAAATAATTCATTAATTTAATGCGCCGTTCACCCTTTGTCAGGTCGAGACTTTTGGACTCGACCTGACATTATTGCACATAATTTTCACTAGCTTCTTTTTCTATTCCCTTGTCAGTTCGCGCCAGCATGGAACACTCCCCAGAAAGAGAAACATGATGCCATATCTAAAATTGTCGAGATATATTCTGCCGGCAGCTATATTTGACAATATTACAGTCATTACTATCAACAGCCCCTGCACAAACGCGCTATACGCGAATAATGCCTCACAATCAGGTCCCATCCGCCTCAACGCAAGGACAACAGAGACCATACCGGCGGCAAGCGGCAAAAGGACTACCGAGAAAGGCAATACGCTATACGAGGCATGACCCGCTTGCGTACGGAAAGGCGTGAATGATTCAGGCGCGTAAAAATATAACGGCAAGGTCACAATCACCCATACCGCCGCGCTTATCAGCAGATACTTAACAGTCTGCTTCCAGCCTGAGTTTTGTACCAGACATGAAAGCAACAACGGGCCGATTAGCACAAAATTAAGCTTTGAAGACATGGCAATGCCTAAAAAAACAGCGGAACCTGTTTTTGCCAGTCTGGAATGATTCGCTCCCGACATTTGTGATATAAATAGATACATTGATAACATGATAAAAATTTCATTGGCTAAATTGGGTCCGCCGGTAACCAGTTGTTGATCAACTACCGGGGACAAAGCAAAGATCAACAGCATCAGGAGAAACACCAACCGCCACGTCTTGAAATATGATTTCAGAAATATACAAAACACGAATATCCAGAAGATATTCTGGTATGCGCTGTTCCCCATGATCACAAACGGCATCGAAAGCAGTATGGATCCCGGCAGTTCGCTGATAGGATTTCCTAAATATGCCCTTACATTGTATGGATACCGTAAATTGAGAAGCTCTTTCACCGCAAGGTTCAGGCCGTCAGCGCTGTCACTCCCTCGTCCCGGTATATGGACATTCGCTATGGGGAAAACCACGAAGAATACCACTGCCACGCCGGCCAGAAACACTAGTGTAAACAAAAACGCCTGCTTTTCAGAAATTTTAGCCACAAAGAATGGTAAAAATATCCGCAAATAGAAGAATACGGCTGCCGGAACAAACAACAAATAAACTACCATCCCCGGAGATCCAAGATACTTCCGGACATCAGGAAGGGATGGGATCAGCAAACATAGAACCAGCCAAAAAAAAGACCAAATTTTGATAAACTTTCTGTTCTGAGACAAATCAGGAATAATGGGGTCAGGTCTTGAAATATCAGTTTTCTTCGACACTCTTTAACGCCCCCCGTACGATCGAGTCTTTTTACTCGATCGACTTTCAGAAACGAAAATCAAGGCATGTTAAATAATTAAATATAATTCTTCAGTCTTCGCAGTGCGGCATCCCTGCCCAGAATCGCGAACACTTTATCCAGTTCAGGGCCGTGGACAACTCCTGTCAGAGCGGCGCGAACGGGCATGAATAGTTCCCTGCCTTTCGCGCCTGTTTTTTCCCTGACATGTTTCATCGCGGCGGAATATGGATTCTCCGACCCGGTATCGCATTTATCCAGATATGCGGCAAAAGCTTTTACAACCTTTTGCGCCGTATCTTTCTTCAGTACTTCTCCGGCTTCATCCGTGATTTTATATCCGGCATCAAAAAATATGCTTATGTGACTTTCAATATCCGCGAGCGTTACTAATTCATCCTTTACAAGGTCTATTATTTTATGAAACCATTCCGAATGAATGATATCGCTTTTAAAGCCTGACTTTTCTAAAAACGGTTCAAGCCGCCTGATTAAATCCCCGGTTTCGCAGTTTCTGATGTAAATGGCGTTCAGCCAGTGAAGTTTTTCTTCATCGAATACCGCGCCGCTTTTGGAGGCCCGCTCCAGCGTAAAATCGGCAATCATTTCTTCACGGGACAAAACTTCTCTTTTGTCAGTGAAGGAACTTCCCAGAAGTCCCAGATAATTAATCATCGCCTCCGGCAAAATTCCCTGCTTACGAAATTCACCGATAGAAACAGAGCCGTGCCGCTTGCTGAGCTTCGCGCGGTCTTTGCCCAAAATCAACGAATGATGCGCGAAAACCGGCGGCTCGAATTCGAAAGCCTTGTAGAGCATAATCTGTAAACCGGTATTGGAAAGATGATCTTCACCGCGAATGACATGGGTGATGTTCATGAGGTGATCGTCGATGACAACAGCGAAATTATAGGCGGGCATGCCGTTGGAACGGACAATGATAAAATCACCCATAGCCTCTGCTTCAAATTTCATCGTTCCGCGGATTAAATCTTCAAATTCAATTGTTTGCGGCTGAACCTTAAAGCGAAATGAAGGTTTTCTGCCTTCGTTTTCTTTCTGTTTTCGCTGATCTTGAGTTAAATTTCTGCATTTTCCCATGTAGCGAGGCATACGCTTGCTCATGATTAAATTCTGGCGCTCTTCTTCCAGTTCCTCCTCGGTACAGTAGCAGGGGTAAACCATATCCGCATCTACGAGTTTCTTCAGATGTTCTTTGTAGATATCCAGGCGTTCGCTTTGCCTGTACGGCCCGTACCCTGCTGCGTTCAGGCGGCTATCTTTGCCGGCATCGTCATTCGAGCCTATCTGCGGCCCCTCATCCCAATCCAGCCCCAGCCATTTTAAATCATCAGACAAATTTATCTGATAAGAAATGGCGCTGCGCGATTCATCGGTATCTTCGATGCGTAAAACGAGCGAACCGCCGTGATGACGGGCAAACATCCAGTTAAACAGCGCTGTGCGGGCATTACCCACATGAAGTTCTCCCGTGGGAGACGGGGCAAATCTTACTCTAGGCTTTGGAGCCATCATTTTTCCTTTCTGTAACGGCAGCTATGGCAAACACCGCTATCCCTTCATTTCTTCCGGCAAAACCCATGCCTTCGTTTG
>JBEKJX010000194.1:0-5839 GCA_050011015.1 Smithella sp. | reverse complement strand
CCATGCCCAAAGCGGGACCGGATCAGCCAATAGATAATGTAATCCGTACAGCTAAATCGGATTTCTTCTCTTCGATAAAGTTTTTGATGACTTCCAACGCCTTTTCTGTAACTGTAAACATTAAATATCCTCCTTTTACGATGAATACTTTTTTATCCATCGTTTGTTTAAAATAGCCATCCTTAAGAATATGTCAATTAAATTCTGAAAAAAGTCTCCGTCATGATTTTTTATGGCTGAATAAATAGTTCCCTTGTTGTTTTTATTTACAATGAAAACCGTGTTTTAAGTTAATATTGGCATAAGAATCTCCATGGAGCATCCCTATGTTCTTTTTTAGCGTAATCAATCCCGATGCGGGGGGTAGTGATTATTGATTTATCTGGAATTCTCTTGTATTCCTCAACCCACAATTTACTGCCGCAGGTTAAATCCCAGCCGTTTAAAGATTTGTCAATGTTGAAAGCCTGACATAGTTTGGCGGGACCGTTGGCTAATTGGGCGCCTTTCCTCTTCCGGCGTGATTCCATCTCTTCTATTCCGGTAAGCGGCAGTATCGCGCGTATAAGCACGGCGCACGGATTTCCTTCTTCCCGGGTCACCATGTTGAGCATGTAGTGCATGCCGTAAGTAAAATAAACGTAAGCATGGCCGGGTCTACCGAACATGATGGAATTACGCGGCGTCTTGCCGCGGTGCGCGTGGCAGGCGCTGTCTTCGGAACCGCAATAAGCTTCCGTTTCCACAATCATACCGGAGAGCTTAATGCGACCTGTCCGGCGCACTAGTTTTTTCCCTAAAAGAGCGCGGGCAACCTTTAGGGTATCGCGTTCATAGAATTTTCTGTCCAATATCATCATAAAAATACCTGGCGTTTATTATCATAAAATGTCTAATGGATAAATTGAATTATGTTGATTTTATTAAGATGGAATCGCTTTTGTTTTCCATCATTTTCTCCCATCTGCCAATTCATCTTTTCAGATCATAAGATAATCAAATACTTATCCCAAAAAAACAATTTAATTTGAAAAATAACACCTCCGGTGCTACATTACCCGCCGCGATAGTTATATAAATTTCTTTCAACGGATAACGGTGCCCACGGCACGGTTGCCGGAGAAAGCGAAATGGAATTACCGGAAGGAGAACTAGTTTTTATGGAGTACACTCATGAGATTGAAAACATGTGCGTAGTCGCCAAGGGTCCGAAAAACGGCCCAGCCCCCATACCTCAAGAAGGCAAATGGACACCCGTGAAAGAAATAAAAGATATTTCAGGTCTCACACATGGTGTCGGGTGGTGCGCGCCTCAGCAGGGAGCATGTAAACTTACCCTGAATGTAAAAAACGGAATCATTGAAGAAGCGCTGGTTGAATGTATCGGATGCACCGGAATGACCCATTCCGCAGCAATGGCTGCCGAAATTTTACCACACAAAACTATTCTGGAGGCATTAAACAGCGACCTTGTCTGCGATGCTATAAATGTTGCCATGAGAGAAATTTTTCTCCAGATTGCGTACGGCCGCACGCAAACCGCTTTTTCCGAAGGCGGACTTCCCATTGGCGCGGGGCTTGAAGATCTGGGCAAAGGCCTGCGCAGCGTGATCGCCACGATGTACGGCACCAAAGAAAAAGGCGCACGGTATCTGGAAATGGCCGAAGGTTATGTTACGGAAATCGGCCTCGACAGCGACAACGAAATCATCGGCTATAAATTCGTTCAGCTGGGCGTCATGATGGATAATATTTCCAAAGGCATGGACGCGGCTGCCGCGCTTGCCAAAGCGACCGGAACCTACGGCCGCTTTGCCGAAGCCGTCAAAATCATTAACCCACGTAAAGGATAAGGAGTTTTAAAATGGCTTTATTTGAAGGATACGAAAGAAGAATCAAACAAATCACTCCTTTTCTCGCTAAATACGGCATTTCCTCTTTGGAAGAAGCCGAAAAAGTATGCCTCGGAAAAGGTGTTGATGTCAGAAAAATTGTCAAGGAGATTCAGCCGATTTCATTTGAGAACGCCGGATGGGCCTATCTTGTCGGCGCCGCTGTCGCGATCAAGAAGGGTCAAAAGAATGCCGCCGATATTGCTGAAACTCTCGGTGAAGGACTTCAATCATTTTGCATTCCCGGATCAGTTGCCGACGACCGCCAGGTAGGTATCGGTCATGGGAATCTCGCATCCATGCTTCTTAGAGAAGAAACAACCTGCTTCGCTTTCTGTGCGGGACATGAATCATTCGCCGCCGCTGAAGGCGCCATCGGTCTTGCCAAATCGGCAAACAAGGCAAGGAAGATTCCTCTGCGGGTCATTCTAAACGGATTAGGAAAAGACGCCGCTCACATTATCGCCCGTGTTAACGGATTTACTCATGTCGCGACGGCTTTCGACTATAAAACAGGAAAAGTTTCCGTGTCAAAGGAGAAAGCTTATTCCAAGGGCGACCGTGCGGCTGTCCGATGCTATGGCGCCGATGATGTGCGCGAAGGCGTGGCCATAATGCATTTGGAAGGGGTTGACGTTGCCATAACGGGCAATTCCACAAATCCGACACGCTTTCAGCATCCGGTCATGGGTGTTTACAAAAAAGAATGTCTGTTAGCCGGGAAGAAATTTTTCTCCGTTGCCTCCGGCGGCGGAACAGGAAGAACTCTTCATCCTGATAACGTGGCCGCGGGACCGGCATCCTACGGCATGACCGACACGATGGGACGAATGCATTCAGACGCTCAGTTTGCAGGTTCATCGTCCGTTCCTGCCCACGTTGAAATGATGGGATTAATTGGAATGGGCAACAATCCAATGGTGGGAGCTTCGGTTGCGGTTGCGGTTGCGGTAGAACAGGCAATGAAGTAAAATGACTCATTAAACAACACTGCCCCCGCAAGCGGGCAGTGTTGTGGCAACCATGTCTTGGAGACAGTTCGATGACAGTATTGCGGGCGCTTCAGGCAAATATTGTAACACTTTCCGTTGACGCAATTGTCAACGCAGCGAATTCATCACTTCTCGGCGGAGGAGGCGTTGACGGCGCGATTCACCGCGCGGCCGGTCCGCAGTTGCTTGAGGAATGCCGGAAACTGGGCGGATGCAAAGTCGGCGAGGCAAAGCTTACAAAGGGATATAAATTACCCGCTCATTTTGTCATTCACACCGTCGGACCTGTTTGGAGAGGTGGAAAAAACGGCGAACCCCAACTGCTTGCTTCCTGTTACCGCAACAGTATGGCCATTGCCGCCAGGCACGGAATAAAATCGATCGCTTTTCCCAGTATCAGCACGGGGATATATGGATATCCAATTGAACTGGCGGCCGGAGTTGCCGTTGAAACTGTCCGTGACGCAATTGGGCAGCCATCAAAGATTGAAGAAGTGCTGTTCTGTTGTTTTTCGCAAAAAGATCTGGAAATTTACGAATCTCATTTGCCGCAAGCTTGATCGATACTTATTTCTCCCTGAAACATCAACGGCAGTCCCCTTTGCCTTTAGCGGCATCCAATATTGCGCAATTTCCCAATTCACATGCTTTTTGCGCATCACAGCAACC
The DNA here is from genome assembly GCA_050011015.1 of Smithella sp. Taxonomy (GTDB): domain Bacteria; phylum Desulfobacterota; class Syntrophia; order Syntrophales; family Smithellaceae; genus Smithella. The sequence continues at coordinate 2,286 of JBEKJX010000194.1, read as the reverse complement.
AAGCTTGTTGTTCCCCTGATTTAAATAAACAGCTCCTCTTTTGATGTAGAAGTCGGCATAATCCGGTTTCAGGCGGATGGCTTCACTGAAGTCTTCAACGGCATGCTGATACCAGTCAAGTTTGGCGTAAGCATCCCCCCTGTTGTTGTAAATTATCATATTATCCGGCATTATGCGGATGGCCTTGTTATAATGAGTTATAGCCTCTTGTGTTTTTCCTTCGGCAAACAGGGCAAGACCTAAATTATTATGTGCCAGATAGTTATTTTTTGTTACCTGCAAAGCGTGATTAAAGAGATTTATACTGTCTTTCCAATAACCACATTGTTTCCACGTTATAAATGACATTGTGAAAATCAAAAACATTCCCAGTGGAAATAAAATCTTTTTGCGCATATTCTCGCGCCGGAACAAAAGCGGCACACCCCAGGCAAGCCCAATGCCGATGCCGATTAACGGCAGGTAAGCATAGCGGTCGGCCATCGCTTGTTTGCCAACCTGAATGAATCCCATAACCGGTAGAAGGGTTATTGCATACCACAGCCATCCAACAAAAAGATACGGCAAACGTTTTACCGCTATAATGACCGCAACGCTGATAACAAGAATCAGGAAGGCGGCTCCCAGGGATTGCCAGATCGGGATTTGATCGGGAAAGGGATAAAAAACAGCCAGATCAGCAGGCCATAATGTTTTTCCCAGATAAGTCACAAAAGAAACAGGCGCGGCGGCTATCCTGGAACTCAATGCAAAATATTTTGTAGCTGGATTTTGCTGAGCAAGAAATGTAATGATAGAAAAAACCGCCGAAAGAACAAAAAAAGGTGTTTTTTCCCACAGCAACCATAACAGACTTTTTCCCTGTGAGGCTGCCGTCGGGCCGCTTCCCGCATTCCTCAATTGAAAACGTCCCAGCGGCCAATAATCCAGAAGAAGCATGATCACGGGCAAAGTAACAACAATGGACTTGCTCATAAGCGCGCAGGCAAAGCACAAAAATACAGGCAGGTATCTTTTGATAACCGGCTTTTCCGTGTAATAAACATACAGGCATATAGTCAGCATCCAGAAAAATGCGCTTAAAACATCTTTACGTTCGGCAATCCAGGCAACCGATTCCACATGCAGCGGATGAAGCGCGAAAAAAGCCGCGACAAAAGCGCTGCGCCCGATCATGCCGGTACAGCGGTTTAAAAACCAGAATAACAATAGAACGCTCATGATGTGCAGGACAAGGTTCGTCAAATGATAACCGCCTGCATTCAAACCGTAAATCTGATCATCGAGCATCAATGACAGCCACGTTAAGGGATGCCAGAATTCTCCATAGGTTGTACAAAACACCCAGCGAAATCCATCCAGTGTTATTCCGGACCGAGTGCGACTGTTTTCTGTGACATAAATATTGTCGTCAATATTAACGAAGGCATATTGATTCACCTGCCAGAAAACAGCAAGAGTAACCAATATCAGAATGATATAAATGATCAGTATCTGCTTCGGGTGACTGATATCTGTTTTATTTAGCATAGTCGGTTCGGGCTAATCTTTCTTAACATAGCTTTAACAATACTAAATGGCAATATCATTGCGCTAATCAATGTGAAAGTTGTAGAAAAGAATAAAGAATATTTTATAAACAGGCATTATTTCCAAGGGACTGCGGCATGGATTGGAAAATGCCGCAGTCCCTTGGTGTTTCTATACTAATTTCAGATAATTTTTCGCCAGATATTCCGCGGTTTGCAGAGCGCCTTTGGCCGCGCCCAATTTGGTGTTATGAGCCAGGCAAACATATTTGATTCCGTTTTCAATAATCGGATCTTTACGAATACGCCCGACAGTAACAGTCATCCCGCCGCCTTTTTCTCTATCCATTCTCGGCTGAGGACGGAAAGGATCATCGGTAACATCAATCAGATGTTCAGGGGAACTGGGCAGATGCAGTTCGGCAAAATCCTTGCCGTAATTCATCATAGCTTTCTTTACATCCTCCGGCGAACAGGGTTTTTCTGTCTGCACAAAAGCGCAAACCATGTGTCCGTCAATCACAGGCACACGGGTGCAGGTTGCGGTTATACCGAAAGCGGCGTTCTGAATAGCCGAGCCGGTAAATTTACCTAAAATTTTCTGCGGTTCGGTTTCCACTTTGGGCTCTTCGCCCGGAATATAAGGAACTACATTTTCTGTCATATCCATCGCCGATAAACCCGGAGTTCTTCCCGCGCCGGACATGGCATGAAGCGAAGTCATCACCACCTGCTTTACGCCGAAAATATCCTGAAT
>JBEKJX010000193.1:0-5849 GCA_050011015.1 Smithella sp. | reverse complement strand
CGGCCAGTTCACGGCTTATCGATCGACCCCGGCTGGATTTGATCGCCTGCGTCCGGCTCATCACGCGTCCCGCACCATGACAGGCACTGCCGAATGTTTCCTGCATAGCTTTTTCCTGACCAACTAAAACGTAAGAACCTGCGCCCATATCTCCGGGAATCAGCACCGGCTGACCCACATTTTTATAGCAAGCCGGTATAGCCTCCGAGCCTGCCGGATAAGCCCGCGTCGCGCCTTTACGGTGAACGCACAGTTTTTTCGTAACGCCTGCGATCGTAAACGATTCTAATTTGGCAATGTTATGACAGACATCATATACCAGACGCATCATCAATTCGCGGGGGGCTATATGCAGTATTTTTTCCATGACTTCGCGCGTCAGATGCATCAGAATTTGACGATTGGCCCAGGCATAATTTGCTCCGCAGGCCATGGCAGCCAAATAATTTTTCCCCCTTGCTGAATTGAGATATGCGCAAGCCAATTGTCTGTCCGGCAATTCAATGCCCGTTTCATGCGCGTGTTTGACCATTAAGGCCAAGTAATCATCGCAAATCTGATAACCAAGTCCGCGCGAACCCGTATGAATCATGACAACGATCCGGCCTTTGTGTAAACCAAACGCCTGCGCGGCTTTCTCATCAAATATCTCCTGCACGATCTCTATTTCCAGAAAGTGATTGCCGGAACCCAGCGTGCCCAACTGCTGTTTGCCCCGCTCGATGGCCCGCGCTGATACCTGTTCCGGATCCGCACCATTCATGCAGCCGCCATCTTCCGTTGTTTCCAAATCCTGGACAGTCCCGAAACCGGCCTTGACCGCCCATCGTGCGCCTTCTTCGAGTACTTTTTTCTGATCTTTACCGGATAGTTTAACATAGCCTGTGGAACCGACACCCGATGGTATACGCTGATACAGTGCAGTAATTAAGTCTTTGATTTTGTCTTTGATATCCGCTATCGAAAGCTCCGTGGTCATCAGACGGCAGCCGCAGTTGATATCGTAGCCGACACCTCCCGGTGAAATTATGCCGCTATCCTGATCAAAGGCCGCCACGCCGCCTATGGGAAAGCCATAGCCCCAGTGGACATCAGGCATGGCCAGAGAATAATTCACGATGCCGGGCAAATGCGCGACGTTGGCAACCTGCTTCGTGCTTTCATCGTTTTTCAGTAGATCATAAATTTTTTCGTTGGCATAAATAATCCCCGGCACGCGCATAGAGCCCGTCTGCGGCAGAAGCCAGCGGTTATCATCGATTTTTTCCAGTTTAATATCAGACATTATAAATTCTCAAGTTAAGTATAGATATTATGCCCTTCAACAGCCCCGTAAAAAGCTCCATAGGCAAGGCACGCAAATTCCCCAAGGAATAGAGGTGTACTTTTACGTGTACGCCTCCATGATGAGGGATGCAGCGTAACACAGCATATGGACTTTTTGCGAGGTCGTCTAGACATCAAATATTACCCTGGCCTTCCAGCCTGATTTTTTCTTTATGACACTTAAGCCGGAATAGGTTACCGCCTTAATCTCGGTTTTAATGAAATGTTTCCTCTTGTGGTATGGTTCTCCCATCAATTGCGCCGCCAGTTTTTTATTACCGTATTCCATAATCTCGCATTTGTCTGCTACCCAGTACTCGCCATTAAACAAGTAAAGTAATTCTCGTAAAAAATTAATCAGTAAATCTGCCGTATCCTCGCCGTTGACAGTTATTATTTTCTGCTCTTGTTTACCCTTGGTTATTTTGTTTTCATTTTCATTGCTTTCAATTAAAATATCAAACAACGTATAGGCGGCATTGGCAAACAGTTCCTTTTTGGTACGTCCTGATATCTCGACGCCTATATCGGCTGTATGGTCAAAGAATTTATATTCCAACATATAAAAAGTATAGCCTAATACCATTTCTAAATCAAAGATGATATTGAGGTGGCCATGCTTAATACGACGCAAACTGTAAAATAATCATGATCAAAAAATACCTTGTTATAAACAGGAACCGTTAAAATACAAAAACCCCGCTTCCTTTTGAGTTACGGGGTTTAAGTAATCAGTCAATAGTACCGTCTTGTCATGTTGAATGATTATAGAAAGTTGCGCTTTTAATTTCTTGCACTCCTACCTTCCATGTTCTTCACCTCTGCCTTGATGTTCTCTAGGCTGTTGATGGGAGGCACCTCTATTTTGCGGTTGTTGCTGTTGTCTCTGAAATTGCTGATGTTTTTGAACTTCAGGTCTTTGTTGGTATATTGTTTGTCTTTGTTGTCTTAATACCTGTCTTTGCTGTTGCGGTTTTGGTGTATAACCCTGAACACCCCAGGTTCTTTGATTGCCCCAGGATCGATTACCCTGCCAAGTCTTCCAGTTCTTTTGAAGTTGCGCATGAGGAATCGGTTGATAATTCCATATGTGACCGTGCCAATTATGATTCTGATAGTATCCTCTCCAGTACGGATCTACGTCATAATAAAACCTTGGAACGCTATTGAAATAAGCCCAGCCGCGATCATAATACGGTGAGCGATACCAGCGTCCTTCCCACGGACGCCACCAGAAGCCATTCCAGAAAAATATGTCTACATTTACACCGGGAGCAACGTAAACACCATCGGTATCCGGTAATACGACTACTGGCGGCGGCGCTTCGAATGTTATAGGCGGCGGCAATGGTATGGAAATTCCAACACTCACATCGACCCCGGCCATCGTCGTGATAGGAAATACACTTATTAATGCTAAAACCATTGTACCAAAAAGCAACTTTTTCATTTTATTACCTCCTTTATCCGATTTCAATGCCACATAGGTAGTAAATATTGACTTATTTATTGACCATGTTTTTCATTATAGATTTGATTACTGGTTGCATTTTCCTGCTGATTTAATGTCTTCTTTTCCTGTTTGGTAATATGCCCGCCGTTTTGTGAGGCCATATCCCGCTCTTCCTGCCTGATTTGACGGTCTTCTTTGTGTAGTTGTCTGGCTTGTTGCTTGGTTAGTTGCCCATTCTTGACGCCCTGGTTAATTCGGCGATTTTGATTTTTCAATCGCTTATTGACCTCGGCACGGCGCGGATGATCTTTTTGCCACTGTGTCTCAGCCCAAGCAGCAGGGAAGCTTGCCAGGGAAAAGAAAGCAACGAGTAAAGTTATTCCTATGATTTTCCCATAACGTTTCATAATCATTTCTCCTTTCACTTTTAGATTCATATTTCACCATAAACATATCTAAGAAATCTTTATGGCACCTTCTTACATCATTTATAAAAAAGTATCAGCAACAAATATGCCATGTGAAATGCTTTAAATAACACCAATTAAAACAATGCATTATCTTATTATAGAAACTTAGCATCCTCTCCTGGTTGAGGAATTATTTCCTCCTTGATGTGGATTTATTCCTCAGTAAAAATTAAACTGAAACTCCTCTGTATGTCCACTAAATCGGGGAAAGTGAAGGTTAAAATTTTGTATCGACTATCTGAATTGGAAAAAACCTACAGTAAAGTTCTTAATATGACGCCAAACGGAAAATGAATCTTCCCGCCGCAAGCAGCGGGGTATCATTCAGTTGCGGTGTGTACCTATAAAGTAACACATGCTATTTAAAAAATAAGATAAGCTAATACGCATCAGCAAGATAAACTTCTTTCTATGGCAATCTATTATTATTCATCCGGTGACCCGTTTTCTTCAGGTATCAGATCCGTTTCATCGTCACCATTGCCATTAGTATCATCATCCTTGCCTTCGGCTTCCGATGTCGTGCGGGCAACACCGACTAGTTTTTCTTCCGGATCCAGTTCAATAAGTTTCACTCCCTGTGTTACCCGATGATTTACCGGTATTTCCTGCACCTTCAAACGGATCACTTTGCCGGCATTGCTGATCAACATAACGTTATCTTCACCGATAACCTGTAGAACGCCGGAAACATTGCCTACTTTTTCCACCGTTTTTAAATTGATCGTTCCTTTGCCGCCGCGGGTTTGGACACGGTATTCATCAATCGGTGTGCACTTGCCAAAGCCATTTTCTGAAACAGTAAGCATGAAAGTATTCTGCGCGGGAATATCCATACCGATAACATCATCTCCTTCATCCAGATTAATGCCGCGCACGCCGCGGGCTGTTCTACCCATATCCCGAACGTCATCTTCTTTGAAACGAATGGCCATACCCTGTCTTGTCGCTATAAAGATATCCTGGTCTCCCATCGTCAATTGAACATCCACCAACTCATCTCCTTTGTCAATGGAAATGGCAATGATGCCGCCGGAGCGCGGATTGGCATAAGCGGTTAGTTCAGTTTTCTTGATAGTGCCCTTTTTAGTGATCATCACAATATACTTATCGTCAACAAATTCCTTGACCGGTAATGTCGCACGAACACTTTCGCCCGGCGCAAGATTGACCAGATTGACCATGGCTTTGCCTTTGGCCGCGCGTCCCGCCTGAGGGATCTGATAAACCTTCAACCAGTGCACCTTGCCGGCACTGGTAAAAACAAGCAGGTAATGATGTGTGGAGGCAATAAAGATTTTTTCCACAAAATCTTCCTCTTTCGTTCCCATACCCATTTTGCCGCGGCCGCCGCGGTGCTGACTCTTGTAAAGGCTTGCCGCGTTACGTTTGATATATCCGGAATGGGAGATCGTCACAACCATGTCTTCTTCCACGATCATGTCTTCAATGTTGATATCTTCGGAACTCGCGACGATTTCCGTGCGCCGTTCATCGCCATAACGTTCCTTGATTTCATTAAGTTCTTCAATGATAACCTGCAATACTTTCTGCGGGTCGGCTAAAATAGCGCTCAAATGAGCAATCAGTGCGTTCACTTCGGCGTATTCTTCGTCGATTTTCGCTCTTTCCAGACCGGTCAGGCGCTGCAGTCTCATCTCCAGAATGGCTTTGGCCTGAATTTCCGACAAACTGAATTTCACACATAACTGCGTTGCAGCTTCCGCTGGAGTTTTCGATGCCTTGATGACTTTAATAATTGCGTCAATATTATTTAAGGCAATGATGTAACCTTCTAAAATATGCGCTCGCTCTTTGGCGCGTGCCAGATCAAATCTTGTGCGGCGGATAACAACATCCCTGCGGAAACTAATGAATTTTTCGAGTACTTCCTTAAGGCTGAAAACCTGCGGCTTGTTTTCGGAGATCGCCAGCATAATGACGCCCAGGGAGACTTCCATTTGCGTGAATTTATAGAGTTGGTTGAGGGTGATGGCCGAATTCTCATCCCGCTTGAGTTCAATGACTACACGGATGCCTTCGCGATCGGATTCGTCCCGCAAATCAGAAATCCCGGATATCTTTTTATCGCGCACCAGTTCGGCTATTTTTTCGATCAGCATAGCCTTGTTGACCTGATAAGGCAGTTCTGTGATGACAATGGTTTCCCTATCATTACGGGCGTTCTTTTCAATAAGGGAGCGCGCGCGGATACGGATGATGCCGCGTCCCGTTTTATAGGCGGAAAGAATTCCTTCCCGGCCATTGATAAATCCGGCAGTTGGAAAATCAGGTCCCGGAATATGACGCATAAGTTGTTCGATGGTAATATCCGGATTCTTAATGCAGGCGATGGTGCCGTTGATAATTTCTTTCAGATTATGCGGCGGAATATTTGTCGCCATGCCGACAGCAATACCGGAGGTTCCATTGAGCAGTAAAAGCGGAATACGTGTTGCCAGAAGCGACGGCTCTTGTAGGGATTCGTCATAGTTGGGCACATAATCGACCGTATCTTTTTCCAGATCGGCCAGCACTTCATCAGAAATGCGCGCCAGACGGCTTTCCGTGTAACGCATGGCCGCTGGCGGATCGCCGTC
>JBEKJX010000192.1:0-10049 GCA_050011015.1 Smithella sp. | reverse complement strand
TCTGATGGGAAATATATTACCTAAAGATTTGGACATCTTTTCCGAATTTATTTTTACAAAACCATTATGCATCCAGTAATTGGCCAGAGGCTTTCCCGTTGCCGCACGTGATTGAGCGATTTCATTTTCGTGATGCGGAAAAATTAAATCTTCGCCGCCGCCGTGAATATCGAAAGTTTCTCCCAAATAACGCCGACTCATGGCGGAACATTCAATATGCCAGCCGGGCCGTCCTTCGCCCCAGGGGCTTTTCCAGAAAGGCTCACCTTCTTTGCTTTTCTTCCAGAGCGCAAAATCAAGGGGGTTCTTTTTTTTGTCATTAACATCAATGCGCGCTCCGGCAATCATTTCTTCCACATTGCGTCCGGATAAACCGCCATATTGGCTGTAATTATTTATCGCAAAATATACATCTCCATCGACACAATAAGCATAGCCTTTCTCTTCAAGACTGCTTATCAGAGAAATCATATCTTCCATGTGCTGGGTGGCCTTCGGGGTTATCGTAGGAGTTTGAACTCCGAGCGCCGCCATCTCCTCGTCGTGCAATTTTATGTAACGTTCCGATATTTCAGTAATGCTGACGCCTTCTTTTTGGGCACGGTCAATAATCTTGTCATCAATATCGGTAAAATTTTTAACATACGTCACCTGATATCCTCTCGCCCGTAAATATCTAACCACAACGTCGAAAACAACAGCCGCACGGGCATGCCCTATATGACACACATCATAAGCGGTAATACCGCAAACATAAATACCGACAGCCCCTTCTTTTATGGGCCGAAATATTTCTTTTTTTCTTGTCGCTGTATTGAATATTTTCTGAGACATATTTCCTCTTCTATTCCTAAATCAAAGCGCTGTTTTTGTTGACACCGTTGTCGGCTTCCTCAACGTATATAAAATACGCCTCGTCGCCTCCCGCTAGGAATGGTATTCATTTCATCAGGGATAGAGCGGCGCGCTCTGCAAACCGGCGCCTTCTGCAAAACCACAGATGATATTCATATTTTGCACAGCCTGCCCCGCAGCACCTTTAATTAAGTTATCAATTGCCGCTATTATAATAATATTGTTTGTTCGCGGATCAATTGTCAATCCTATATCGCAATAATTCGATCCACAAACAGAAGAAATGTTAGGATACTGCCCGGGGGAACAAATCCTTACAAATTTCTCGTCCTCATAAAACGCACAATAAAGGGAGTGAAGTTCAGACAAAGAAATATCTTGCTTTAGTTTCGCATAAATTGTGCTCAAAATGCCCCGTTTCACTGGCAATAAATGCGGCGTGAAGGAAATGGCAAATTTTTTACCCGCAAGAGCGTTCAATTCCTGTTCAATTTCAGGAAGATGCCTGTGTTTCCCGACTTTGTATGCTTTAAAGCCGCCATCAACTTCACAAAAAAGAGATCCTGTCAGAGGTTCCCGTCCCGCCCCGCTTACGCCGGAAGCCGAATCTGCAATAATCGTGGATACGTCTAAAAGCTTCTTTTTAAGCGCCGGAGCAAGACCAAGAATAATACTGGTGGGATAGCAGCCGGGATTGGCGATGAGCTTAGTTTTCTTGATTTTTTGCCGGTAAAGTTCGGGTAGTCCGTAAACAGCATCTTTTAGAAATTTTGCACTGCTATGCTTCCCATACCAAGTTTCATAGGTTTTTAAATCCCCCAATCGATAATCAGCGCTTAAATCAATTACTTTCTTGCCTGCCCTGATAAATTTCGGGGCAATACCCATAGAAACCCCATGGGGAAGAGCCAGAAAAACAATATCACAGATATTGCTTTTCTGGGCCGGTGTTGCATTTTGATATTTTAAAGAGGTCAAGCCATATAGCGACGGAAACACATCCGTTACCGGTTTTCCGGCAAAACGCCGGGACGTAACCGCAACTAATTTAACCTCCGGATGGCCCAACAAAATTCTTGTCAGTTCCTGACCGGTATATCCGCTTGCTCCAAATATTGCTGCCTTGATCATAAAAAAATCCTCCAAAAAAAAGGGAGGCCGGAAGCCCCCCTGTTGGAATTTAACGCTTGGAGAATTGGAATCTTTTCCTTGCTCCGGGCTGCCCGTATTTCTTTCGTTCTTTGACGCGGGCATCTCTGGTTAAAAAGCCCGCCTTTTTCAGGACTGAACGTAATTCGGCATCATATTCCAGAAGAGCTTTAGAAATTCCGTGTTTTACGGCACCTGCCTGACCTGCCACTCCACCACCGCTTACATTAACATATAAATCAAACTGATCTTTTTTCCCTGTAATATCAAACGGTTGTTTGACAAGCATGTTTAAGCTGGGACGAGCGAAATATTCATCATAGCTTCTTTTGTTGACTATAATATTACCAGTGCCGGCCTTCATATATACGCGGGCAATAGCACTTTTTCTCTTACCTGTTGCATAATACCGTTGTTGCGTCATGTTTTCTCCTGAATACTAGAAAATAATCTAATTTATAGTTTTACATCCATTAAATGGATAAAATTTCCGGACACTGGGCTTCGTGAATATGGGTATTTCCGGAATAAACTTTAAGTTTTTTCAGCATTTTTCGTCCCAGATTAGTTTTGGGTAACATTCCCTGCACAGCCGTACGAATCAAATTTTCAGGTTTTTCCGCCAACATTTTCCCTGCGGGAGTTTCCCTTAATCCTCCGGGATAACCAGAATAAGAATAATAAAATTTATCGGTCAGTTTTTTCCCGGTAAGTAAAATCTTCTCGGCATTAACTACAATAATAAAATCGCCCATATCTACATGCGGTGTATAAGTAGCCTTATGCTTTCCCCTCAGACGGAGCGCTATTTCACTAGCTAATCTCCCTAATACTTTGCCGGAAGCGTCTGCCACATACCACTTCTTGTCAGCCGTTTCCGCTTTTGCCATATATGTCTTCATAACAAAACCACCATTTTAATGAAAAATTTAAAAGCGAACCCTATGCAATTTCAATTTAATTGTCAAGAAAAATGTTCCTTTATTCATTGCTTTAAGAGCGATTTTTTACGTCGCGATAGCACTTCCCAACATAATCCAACGATAAATCCAATAAATACATTGACTTAACCAAAAACTTTTGGTATAAAGCCATCGGAATTAGATATTATCAAGTCATCAATAATTGCGCTAATTAATAAAGGAATCCAAAACCGATAATCAATCACAATGTCAATTAAAGTTAATATAAAATCCATCATAGGAATATTCTTAATAACTTATTATCAACACTCTAACAAACTTGATATCCGAAGTAGAACACGGCGGCGAGGAGTCGGTTCCGCAGGCGTGTTTAACATACGTTTGAGGAAGCCGACGACGATGCCAACAAAGTTATACGAAGGAGAGCAAGTTTATTACATGTTCTTAGCGGCTTGCTCGATTCCCTTTCTTATAGCGTCCAATTTTTCCTGACTCATCTTTACAGATATGCCCATAACCAGCGTGCGTCCCAAAATATCTTCGGCCTGAGGAATGCTTTCTTTGGTGTATTGCACTTTGCCCTTATAAGATGGATCGGTAAAAGGATATTTTTTAGAGTTAGGCGTAGAACGCGCCAGAAAATGTTCCCAGTTCGGAACATAATGCCATAAATTTCTTTTGTAGCAGACAGTATCCACACCTTCAGCGCTAAGCAATTTCTGAAACTTTTGCGCCTTATTTTCATCCGGCAAATTAAACGCTAAAAACGTGGCGGAATCTCCTTCGGGATCCGGTTTCGCGCGAAACCCTATACCGGGAATCTGAGCCAATACGTCCATAATAAATTTCTTATTTTTTTTCTGCTCACCGATAAGATAATCCAGCTTGCGCAACTGCGCCAATCCTAACGCGCCCTGCAGCTCGTTCATCCGGTAGTTGAAGCCCAGAATTGTCCTGCCTTCCATAGCGCGACTTACGTTGGGATTATGATCGTGACCATGATCATGGTACCACTCCGAACGGTGGTAATAATCAAGATTATTGGTGATTACCATGCCGCCTTCACCGGTGGTGACCGTTTTAACATAATCAAAGCTGAAAGTTCCCATATCGCCAAAACCGCCCAGTTTTTTTCCTTTAAAACCGGCGCCGCAGCCCTGAGCGTTATCTTCCAGAACCAGCAGTTTGTTTTTGTGGGCTATTTCCACTATTTTATCGATATTGGCTGCCGACCCGCACATATGCACAGGAATGACCGCCTTGGTATACGGAGTTTTCTTCTTTTCAATCTCTAATGGATCAAGATTGAGAGTGTCGTCAATATCCACCATGACAGGAATAGCGCCCACTTCCATTACCGCTTCGTAAGTGGCCAAAAAAGTAAAGGCGGGCACAAGCACTTCGTCTCCGGGACCTACATCCATTGCCGTAAGCGCAATTTTAAGAGCCGACGAACCGGATGTGACGCCAAGTGCATAGTCAACACCACAATATTTTGCAAACGCTTGTTCAAACTCTCGAACCTTATAAATTCCTTTTCTTTCTTTATCAAAACCATAACGCATCAGAATGCCCGTTTCCAGGACATCCATTACTTCCTTGATTTCTTCTTTGCCGATTAGTTCTGCTCCAGCCATTTATTCCTCCTTATTCCATTGCTCAATTAAAGCGCTATCTTAAATTTAGAAATGATACTATTAATCAAAAAGCCTGCGTGTAAATCGCGATCATATCTTCTTTGGTGATTTTGCGCGGGTTATTCTCCAAAGGCCTGGCCACAGTTAAAGCCACATCGGCCAATGCCGGAAAGTCTTTTTCTTTGATGCCAAATTGAGCAAGCGACATATGTACACCGCAATCCTCTATTAACGCCTCAACGGCCTCAAGCGCCAAATAAGCTGATTCGCGGACGGGAAGACCATCAACACATTCTCCCATCGCCTCAGCAACATCGGCAAATTTTTCCAATGCCGCCGGCAGATTGAAAGCCATAACCGCTGGCAACATCATCGTATTGGCAAGCCCGTGTCCGACACCGTATTTGCCCCCCAGCGGATAAGATAATGAATGAACCGCCGTTACACCGGCATTAGCCAGACCGATCCCTGCATATAAGCTGCCCAACAGCATTCTTTCACGAGCAACAATATTTTTACCATCATGGACACATGTGCGTAAATTTTCGGCGATGAGTGCGATTGCTTCCAGAGAAAACATTTCACTCACAGGAGACGAATTAACAGATGTGTAGGATTCAATGGCGTGACACAAAGCATCCAAGCCGGTCTGAGCGGTGGGCGCAGGCGGCAGACTCAACGTCAATTCCGGATCCAGCAGCGCCAATTCCGGATAAAGATAAGGGCTGTTCATACCTTCCTTCTTTTTTAAATTCTTCCGCACAAAAACAGCGGTGAAAGTTACTTCGCTACCTGTTCCGGCCGTTGTGGGAATCATGATTTTCGGAAGTCCTTGTTTAGGAACTTTGTTGAGGCCCAGATAATCGACCGCACTGCCTTTATTGGTCGCAAGCACCGCAATGGCTTTGGCCACATCCATAGCACTGCCGCCGCCAATGCCGATCACGATATCGCACTTGTTTTTAACGGCAAGTTTCGCTCCTTCATCAGCAAGTTCTATTCCCGGTTCAGGATTGACCTTGTCATAGACAGTAAATTTAATGCCTTCGGGAACCAGTATGCTGGCTATTTTTTCCAGAAGTCCTGTTTGGGCCAGATTTTTATCAATGACAATAAGCGGATTTTGCGCATGATGTTCTTTTATATGGCCGGCAAGAGTTAAAATTGACCCGTTGCCGAAAATAATTTTTTTCGCGCCGGTAAAAGAGCCACTGAAGTTGACGACAAATACCCCTAATAATCTTAACTTCGCGCGATAATAACGAGGTACGTGTAAAAAAGCGGCGCAGGTGCATCATCCAGTAGTCAGGATTTTCAGGATTTAAAAATTCAATATCGGCAAGCAAAGTTTTGATTTGTCCATACATCCCTTCCAACTCTGAGGAAAGCGCCAATTTTGGTGTTACTTCTGTTTTATGGGTTGCCGGAGATGAGGCGATAAATATTTCATAGCACATAATCATTACAGCATGAGAAAGATTCAGGGATGTGAAATCCCGCGACGTCGGAATGGTAACCACAGCGTGGCAAAGGCGCAACTCTTCATTGGCAAGTCCGGTATCTTCGGGACCGAAAAGCAGGGCAACTTTGTTTTTCTGGGAAATATCGGCAATGTCCTGAGCAACCGCGCGCGGAGAAACAAACGGCCCGCGAGCCTTACCAAGACGGGCGGTTGTTCCCACAATATAATTAAAGTTTCCGAGCGCTTCGCCAATACGTTCACAATATTGGATCTGATCTAAAACATCTGCAGCAAGATGAGTTGATCTCTGCTGCATTGCCTCGCGGTCAAAACTTGCACCTCCCACAACCATTATATTGCTGATTCCCATGTTTTTCGCTGCGCGGGCAACAGAACCGATATTCCCCGCATATTTTGGTTTATATAAAACAATGCTGATCTTATTCGTTTTGGTTTTTAACATAATTCCTTTTCCCTTCTAGTAGAGTAATTTTCTGACAAAACTTTGTATGCCATACCTCACCAGCATCCCCATATAGTGGGGAGCCCTGGAAAGCCAGGCGCCTACAATAAAAACCACATAGGAAAAACCATAGGTTGTCGGGCAACCGATGACAGCGATCAGCGGTTTTTGAAGCCAGATTGCCAAAAAGCTCAAAGCGAATACTGCCGGCCAACCGAGAATAAAACTCAACACCATCAGGATCAAACCTGCAATTAATCGCGGTGTCGGACGCTCCTTGAATTCACTAAGATCCACCGGATTCGTTAATATCTTTTTAATATATTTCTTTGAACCAAGATATTGGGCTATTTTCTTTCTAATCATAAAATCTTATTTTGTAAAATAATCTGATTGCTCTTAAATCGGACACGGGGCAATTTAAGAGGTCATGTCCATTGAGTGAACAGTTATTGTCGGTTCATATTATTTTCAGCAGTCATTTCTTGACACCGTATAATACTAATATTATAAAATACTCCTGTAAAGCAAAATGCGATTGATTGAGGATACCGTGAAAAACCAAAACAATGGCTGGGATTTTTTTGATCGTATTTACTGCATTTCTTTGGAAGAGCGTGAAGACCGGCGGCAGGCAGCCGCAAAATCGTTCGCTGAAGTAGGACTCAACGGAAAAGTCGAATTCGTCCTTGTCAAACCCCACCCCTTCAATATCGAACAGGGGATGTATGAGTCTCACATGACCTGTCTGCGCAGAGGGTTGGAAACCGGGGCGGAAAATATTGTGGTTTTTGAAGACGATGTAATATTTGACAGATTTGACGCTAAGCACTTCAAGCAATGCACTCAATTTTTAAAGGAAAATCCCGGTTGGAAAGTTCTGCTTCTTGGAGCATTAATACGCTCCAGCCGCACAACAACTAATCCGTTCATACAAAAAGTACGCTATCAAAGCCTCGCACATGCATATGCTTTAAACAGACCTTACGCTGAAATCCTGGCTTATCAACCATGGAAGGGAATTATCATTGATACCCTGTTTCGTCCTCTGACTGATCACATCTACGCTGTTTATCCTATGTTCTCTTTTCAAAATGATTTTTCTTCAGACAACGATAAAAAATACAAGGGGCTAGAGTATTTCCGGCGCCTGTTGGGCGGACTGGAGCGAATTCAAAAGGCAAATGAATTCTATCAGAGGCATAAATTCAGCGTAATCGCCATTCATGGCGTGATTATTTTATCTATCCTTATTTTTCTTTTGGCTCGATGATTCTGCGGCACCGATTTTTCAGACGAAGATTGCCGTTTGTTTTGTAATGACGGTTTTTCTTTATTGTTCCAATAAAATTATTTTTTGACAGGCATGCTTACTTACATGTTTTAAATGTTTTACCTTTCATTTTCCATGAAATGTAATCCTCAAGCTTCTTAATCGCGTCGGTGGGTGTGTTGACGAATTCCACACCCGCCTCATAAGATTCATCTTCATAAATGATTTTAATCCATTTTACTTTTCCGATAACGGTTATTATTTGTCGCACAGTTTTTAATGTAATTTCTATCATGAGAAGCGTATCAACTGGTAAAAAAAGATGGGCATGAATTCTGGCGCCGGAAACAGAAATATCTTTACTGCGGTTATAGATTATTTTTTCTTTAGGCGGATTTTTTCCTCCGGAGACAACGGTTATGGTTAATTCATTCTCTTCATCCAGACGCGGTGCTCTTCTTCTTTCGTCCATAACGACCCATTCCTCCTTGTTTATTTCAGAATGTCCGTTTACCAATCTTCTCTTTCGATTGCTCTAAATATCTCGTATTATCTCAACAGACCCATAAAAAAACAAGAAATATTTGTCAATAAATTATCTGTTAATTATTGAATTATAGAGGGTTCAGTTTTTTATGTCCTTTTAATATGGACTGCAAAATTAGGGGATGATGTATCGCCCGCAATGTTGCTGCTTGACGCAAATGATGTTATTGGTATAAAATATGAGCCGTGTCAGGGAACACTATCGCTTTAAAAAAACTCCACCGCTTTTTTCCATACAGGAAAACGCAAAATAAGCTTCTTGGAGGTAATCGTATGAGCGAGGAAATCATCTCTCCAGCTTTTGACCATATAATCAAAAGCATCAGTAAAAAACCGGATCGGAAAGATTCAAATATATTTTACACTCTCACTATGGGGCTCAGTGTACGGATTTCAGTCACAAGGCCTAAGAGCGGCGCGTATCGGGTGGTTCTTGAAAAATAGGGCGGCTGACCACTCATTACCACCGGCAAAGTAGTAACTTAAAAACAAATTGTTATTAAGTAAAAGAGAAAGGAGAGTAACCATGTCAAAGCTGAATCTGACTCCTGAAGAGGAAGATAAGATATTGGAAATACTTGAGAGATATCTTCCAGAATTGGAACACGAAGTTGTACATACTGACAGCAAGGAACTCCGCAAGTTTTTTATGGAACGGAAGGCATTCATGAAAGAGTTGATGCGGCGATTGAAAAGCTGACCGCCTTTTTTTGAAGATTTTATTAAAGTTGACAGGAATATACGGTCTAATTCAGATAAAAGTTCACGAACAGTTCGCTTGTGCGGCAATCGTACAAATAGCGTCATCGAGGATTTTTGTATAAATTTTCAGACCGGTTGCTATGTCTCATGAAAGTTTTTTCTGCGCCATTTAAAGCATCCTTTAGTTTTGATGGTTTATTAACTATTACTTGAATAAGATTATCATACCATTTGGTATTCTATTACTTGCCCCAAAGCAGGTTGTGGAAAATGCGCTCATTACTGAAAACATCAACAAAAATATTTTAAATTGATTTCTGGTTTAACTTGCTATAATATTTACTTTAAATATATTTTTCATGCCTGTTTGAGTTTACTGACAGGAATGGGATTAAATGTTGGCGATTCCACTATACGAATAAGCCCGAAAAAGATTGTGGTTATATAAAAATCACAGCATTAAAATAACACCGAAGGGATTAAAAACTCCTATTTACCATATTGCCGTCAATAAAAAATTTTCGTGCAACCAGATATCGAAACGTAAAAGAATTGTTTTATCCTGCTGTTTTTTGTCCGGATTGTTGTTTTATCTCGTTTCACCCTCTGGGGCGTTGGCTTACGATTCTTCCTCAAATGATTTTAAGGGATACATTAGTATACTGGAAACACAAAACGCCCTTTATGGATGGACAGACGTCCATCCCGGAGAAATACCATGGGAATATTACAGGACAACAAAAAAAGGAAATCCTCTCATTTTTGTTCATTTTGGCAAAGCAACCGGAAATTGTATTTTGTTTTTCGGCTGCGTACACGGCGATGAGTTACCGTCTACGTATCTTATGTTCAAACTTGCCCAATATGTGAAAGACAATCCTGCATTGTTTGAGAATAAGTGCATTGTTGTTGCACCGCTGCTCAATCCCGATGGTTTCTTGTCCATACCACCAACACGCGTCAATGCCAATGGCATTGATATTAATAGAAATTTCCCCACAAAAGACTGGCAGGCAAACGCAATGCGTCAATGGATATT
>JBEKJX010000191.1:0-5899 GCA_050011015.1 Smithella sp. | reverse complement strand
TTTCCCAGAAGCGGAGAATTCATGGTAATTGCGGGTGAGGTTTCGGTTAACCCGTATGCGTCATAAGTGGGTATACCGAGATCGGCAAAGAACATTGCTATTTCAGGATTCATGACCGCGCTGGCCGTAAGAACGCCTGAAAGCCGGCCGCCGAATCTTCCCCTGATTTTTGAAAATACGATTTTATCAAGTATTTTCAATTTCAAGGATTTTTTCGCCTTACCCCTGCATTTTGCCGCTTCCCTGCACGTCATATCGAAAAGCATTTTCTTGATTCCGCCCTCTTCATGCATTTTTGCCTGAATTCCATCGTAGATTTTATTAAAAACCTTTGGAACCGCTATGAGATAAGTAGGCCTGACCTTGAGAAAATCCTCACCCAGCGTATTGACTGATTCCATTAGCGCGATAGCTCCGCCGAACTGCATGAAATTGTGCAATTCCCCGCTCAGCCCATAACTGTGCGCCCAGGGAAGTATGGCCAGAGAAACGGATTTTTCGTTAAGATCGGGAAATATGTGATAACCGGATTGAGAACAGGCGGACAGATTGCCGTGAGAAAGAAGAACTCCCTTAGGTTCTCCGGTAGTTCCTGAAGTATAGATCAATTCCGCCGGCTCTGACCAATGAGGCTTATATGATTTAACCGGATTTTTCTTTCCGGCTTCTTCCAGTGACTGAAGGCTGTTTTTGCCTTCTCCGTAGATGATGAATATTTCCTGTAAACCTTCTATTTCATTTTTAAAATGCTTTATCTGTTCGAAGATTTTTTCGTCCTTAACAAAAAGATATTTTATCCCGCTGTCTTTTATTATGTATTGCCAGGTATTTTGTAATTCTTTTTCGTACATGGGCACAAAGATCGCGCCCAGTCCGTGTGCCGCGTTTTCCAATACATACCATTCGACAGAGTTGCCGATGATAACTCCCACTGCATCACCCTTATTTATGCCCAGCTGGTTAATACCGCTCCTGGCATTATTTATTCTTTGAGCAAGAGATTTGTACGTTATCCATTCGTACTGTCTGGTTTGAAGATTTTTTGTTCCAATGGCGTTTCGATCACCCCATTTATCCGCCGTGTCTTCAAACAATTCTACGAGGTTTCGCGGATGTTTGTAAAATTTATCCAGCTCTTCAATTTGCTTTTCTGTGTATTTGATCATAATACTTCTCCCTGTATTATATTATTGATCTTTTTCAGAAAGATGTCCATAACATTATATAAAAAGAAATTATTATTTTCTGTAATAATTCCAAGTGGATAACGTTGCGTTTTTCAGTTTAGCGGAAAGATAGATAAAAAGGATTTTGTACTAGAATAGTTTCTTTGCTGCTTTCTCTATAGCATCTTTGGATTTCGCTCTTTTACCGGAGTTTATTTTCCCGTGGATATCTTTCAGCGCTTTTTCGTAAATATCCAGTATCTTACCTGTTTGCGGATTTTTTGTGATTATATCAACATACAGTTCGGGGCTTTCCATAAAAACTTTTCTTATGATATCAAGTTTTGTCCGGAAAATCGGCGTGGAGTATTTGTTTATTTCCGCAAGAGTGATATTCGTCCGGGCAAGCGCCATGCCCATGGAAATTGTATTGAGATGATTAAGCACCTGAACAATCGTCATCATTTTATCATGCTTCTCGGGTGTTGATTCCAGAACAACCAGTTTATTTTTTTGAAATACTCCTTTGAGCCAGCCGAGCCATTCTTTCCCGCGTGCCGGACATATAATAACATTTTCTCCGGAAACGTCTTTTAACTGAGGCCCGAAAAGAGGATGGCAGCCGATAACATCAGCCCTGGAATTGGCCAGCATTAGTTTTACCGGTTCTTTTTTGAGCGAAGTCAAATCCATCAAAAGAGCGTCTTTCTTAAGCAGTGGGCCGACTCGTTTAATTACATCAGCGGTAGCGGAAATGGGAACAGCCACAACGATGACATTGCAGAGTTTCGCCAATTCGTTTATTCCGAGGGCTGTTTTTCTTCCGCTGACAAGGACTCGGCAACCTTCTTTTTTTAGCAAACCGGCAAACCAATGCCCCATGCCTTTCGTGCCACCTATTATGCCCACTTTAATTTTTTTCATCCGCGTATCGCCTTTTGTCGAAGTAATTGATCCGCCAAAACAATGTTCACCATTGCTTCACAAACCGGCACTATCCGGGGCAAAACGCAAATATCGTGCCGTCCCTGAATCTCAATTATACGTTCTTTCCCCTTTGAATCTATGGTCTGCTGCGGTTTCGCTATCGAGGGAATAGGTTTGCAGTAAGTCCTGATCACAATTTGTTCACCATTTGTTATGCCCGCGAGTATTCCCCCGGCATGATTTGTTTTAAATCCTTTTTTATCCATTTGATCATTGGCCTGAGATCCCAGAAGACCTGCCAGAGCAAAACCATCGCCAACTTCCACCGCCTTCACTGAACCAATGCTCATCAGAGCTTTGGCCAGATCCGCGTCCATCTTGTCAAAAACCGGTTCGCCAAGGCCTGCGGGACAACCGCGGACAATAATTTCCACGACTCCTCCCAGCGAATCTCTTTTTTTACGGACTGCCGCAATCTTTTTTTCCATAGCCGACGCAGCTTGCGGATCAGGGCAGAAAAGAGGATTGCCGTAAACAAATTTTCTTAAACTCCTGTCTGACGGCATTTTGTCGCGGTCAATCGCGATTGAACCGATAGCCTGTGTGTAAGCAATGACATCAATGCCTGAGCAGGCGATCACCTTCGCGGCAATAGCTCCCGCAGCAACGCGGGCGGCTGTTTCTCTGCCGGAGGCTCGTCCGCCGCCGTTCCAATCACGGACTCCATATTTTTGCAGATAGGTAATATCTCCCTGCCCGGGACGGAACACATCCTTTAATTCATTATAAGAGGAAGATTTCGCATCAACATTTTTTATAATCAACGATACAGGAGTCCCTGTGGTTTTTCCTTCGAAGACACCGGAAAGAATCTCTACCTTGTCACTCTCTTGCCTTGTCGTCGAGGAAACCGATGTTGAGGGTTTCCTCCTGTCCAACGCTTTCTGAATATCCGATTCATTCAGGGCCAGTCCCGGCGGACAACCATCCACAACTGCTCCCAGGGCCCTGCCGTGTGACTCTCCCCATGTTGTTACGCGAAAAATACTGCCTATAGTATTTCCGGCCATAAATTACTCCTCTAAATCATTCCTGAAGGAATGATATTATCTAATTTTCGTTTTTATCAATTTTATCTAAATTCCCCGATTTACGCAAATATTGATAAATTTCTTCAGAAACCTCTTCTGGATTCTTATTTAAAGTATCCACGATATAATCCGCGGCTTTCTCATATAAAGGAAGACGACGTCTCATAATATCTATTGTTTCCTGAACAATGTTCCCTGGAGTAAACTGAGGACGCGTAGCCTCTTTTTGTGCGTCTTCCTTGAGCCGGGCAATAATATCCTCCAGAGGAGCATTAAGCCATATAATGATTCCTGACTGCTTAAGCAAATCCACATTCTGTTTCAGCAAATTAATATTCTCCCTGAACAAAACCACTCCGCCGCCGGTAGCGATAACGCAATCTTCTTTTTGCGTCAGAAAAGTAATTGTTTCCCTTTCCTTGGCACGAAAATAATTCCACCCGTGAAGCGCCACAATTTCTTTGATTGGCATCCCCATGTTTTTTTCTATCATCGCGTCAGTATCCCAAAAACTAATTTTCAGCTTATCGGCAAGAATCCTGCCCACGGTGGACTTCCCTGCCGCTCTGTAGCCGATTAAAACAATCTTCATATCTTCTTTAGTTCCTCCCAGAACGTCGGGAATGATTTATCAACGCATTTTTTATCACTAATCTCGATGCCTTGGATAACCAGAGAGGCAATGGCAAAACTCATGGCCATCCGGTGGTCGTTGTAAGTCTCAATTCTTGCCGGACGTAATTTCCCCCCCTTAATTACAAGACCTTCCGGAATTTCCCGGGCTTCAATGCCAACGCGGTTCAGTTCCGTAACCATAGCGGCCAGACGGTTGCTTTCCTTTATTCTTAAATGAGCCACATTGTCGATAACTGTCTGTCCTTTACGGAAAGCCGATAATACCGCTAAAGTTGGCACCATATCCGGCATATCGTTCAAGTCGAAAGTTAAATCACCTTCCGCCAGATTACTTCCCGTAACCTCGACCCAATTTTCTTCTGACCTTACTTTACAGCCCAGTTCTTCCAGAATATTGAGCAGACGGATATCTCCCTGCTTGCTTTTCCGGTTAATTCCGGCGACTCTGATTGTTTTTTTTAAAAGCGCGGCTGCCAGAAAAAAATAGGACGCGCTGGAAGCGTCTCCTTCCACGCGATATTCACGCCCCTGATAAATTTCTCCGGCATTAACATGATATTGATATTCCCCTGTCCGGATAATTTTCGCGCCGAAATCGAGCATCACGTTAATAGTCAAATCAATATAAGGCATGGAGACAACCCCGCCCTGCAAAATCAAATCTATACCTTCCGGCGTGTAAGGCGCGCACAAAAGCAGCGCCGATACGTATTGCGAGCTTTCGATATCCCGCAGAGTTATTTTTCCCCCGGTCAAACCATTGGCGTTTATTTCCACCGGCGGACAATTATTATGGCAAGAAATATCGGCTCCCATTTTTTTCAGCGCTTCCACCAATGCCCCCACGGGTCTTTCGCAGAGCCTCTTTTCGCCGGTCAAAACATATTTGCCTTTGCCCAAACACATAAGCGCTGTAAGAAATCGCAGGGCGGTGCCGTTATTACCCAAAAATAATTCTTCGCCGCTGTTTACGATGTTGCCGGCCGTGCCGGAAACAAAATAACCATCTTCTGCTAAAACAATTTTCGCGCCTGACTCCCGCAATCCTTCGATTAAATAAAGCGTGTCCTGGGAAACAAGCGCATTGCTGATAAGAGAATCATTCCGCGCAAGAGCGGCAGCCACCAGAGCCCGCTGACTCAGGCTTTTAGAGCCGGGAACCAAAACAGTAGCGGACACTTCCTTAAAATGAGCATCATCATTATTATTCAATTTGAGTTAATCCTTTCCAATATCACTTTTTTCATCAGAGCGCGGGGCGGTTCTTTTCCCGTCCACAACCGGAGTTGCTCAGCTCCCTGATTTATAAACATATCCAAACCTGAAAGAATATGACAGCCCTGTTTTACAGCATCCGCAAGTAATTTTGTCTTCAGCGGATTATAAATGACATCCATCACATATTTATATCCGGCCAGCATTGATTTTTTCACCGGCGATTTATCCTGATGAGGATACATGCCTACAGACGTCGTGTTGATCAGGCAGTCAGCATTAATCCTGCCTGTTTCGGAAAGAGAATAAAAAGGGCAATTCAACTTTTCGGAAAGAATTTTTCCTTTTTCCAAAGTGCGATTAACAATAACCGGGAATCCGCCCTCCTTCATAATTCCATAAGCGGCCGCCCGCGCTGTGCCGCCCGCGCCAATGATTACAAAAGTCTTATTTTTAACCGACATTGCTTTTTTAAGCGTAAGAAGCAATCCCAGCCAATCGGTATTGCAGCCTCTTAAACGGCCATTATCGTTGATAATCGTATTTACCGCGCCGATTTCCAGCGCATCATCGTCAATTTCATCAATGTATTCCATAACCGCGACTTTAAAGGGAATGGTAATGCTGGCGCCCCTGATATTCATTCCCTTCATACCCTGCATGGCACTGGCCAGATCACTAACGCAAAAAGCGCTGTAGCTTCCTTCAACCCGCATGTTTTTTAAAGCCGCGTTGTGCATCAATGGAGAAAGGCTTTGCTTTACCGGATTGCCCAGCAAAATATAGTTCTGCGGCAAATGCTTAGGCAAAGATAAAACCGGCGCCAGAGGCGCCATTCGCTTTCTATTTAACAACTCATCAATT
>JBEKJX010000190.1:0-5918 GCA_050011015.1 Smithella sp. | reverse complement strand
ATCACGCCTTCATTGGATTCAAATCCGTCCATTTCCACCAGCAGCTGATTGAGCGTTTGTTCCCTTTCATCATGACCCCCGCCAAGACCGGCGCCGCGATGACGGCCGACAGCGTCTATCTCGTCGATAAAAACTATGCAGGGAGCGTTTTTCTTGGCCTGACTGAACAGGTCCCGCACACGGGACGCTCCAACGCCGACAAACATTTCCACAAAGTCGGAACCGCTGATGCTCAGGAAAGGAACTTCCGCTTCACCGGCTATGGCACGGGCCAAAAGCGTTTTGCCGGTACCGGGAGAACCGACAAGAAGCAATCCCTTGGGAATTCTCCCCCCGAGCTTTGTGTATTTCTTGGGATCCTTTAAAAAATCAATAATCTCTTCCAGTTCGGCTTTGGCCTCATCAATGCCGGCAACGTCGGCAAAAGTAACCTTCTTCGACTTATCGGTCATCAGACGCGCCCTGCTCTTGCCAAAGGCCATTGCTTTGCCGCCGCCGGATTGCATCTGGCGCATAAAAAATATCCAGACACCGATAAGAAGAATCATCGGAACCCAGGAAATCAAGACAGTCAACCAGGGCGAGTCCTCGTTCGGTTTGGCGGTAATCCTGACGCCTTTTTCCCTGAATTGCGCCACCAGCTTATCATCCTTGGGAGCAAACGTTTTAAACAAAGCGCCGCTGGTCAGCTTACCGGTGATACTATCGCCCTGAATAGTTACTTCACTGATTTCGCCCTTATCCAGAGAGGTTGTCATCTCGCTGTAGATCATTTCCTTGGTCCCGGCTTTAGGCTGGTTATAGAGTTGCCAGACAAGTAAACCTACGAGCCCCACGGTAAGGACAAGAGCTATATTTTTTTGAAACTGATTCAATATTTTTCTCCTTTATGTATCCTTATATATCATTTTGCTTCTATAAGATAACAACGAAGCAGGCAATGTCATCAGATAAAAAGCTAATTTGTTTAATCTCATCATAGTATACCCTATAATACAGCATTTTGATTTCGATGGATAACGCGGCGGCAGGAAGGAGGCGACGAGGCGTATTATTAATACGTTAAGGAAGCCGACGGCGCTGCCAACAAAGTTAGCCATTGAAAGCAAATGGTGTTGTAATCTTTATAATAATATCACGCATAACTCAATTAATTTTTGATAACATCAGAAAAGACAGGTTTCCAATAAATTTACCGATATTTACGGGTTCGTAATTTCCAGTTTCAGAACATTCTTTGTTTCCGGGGTTATTTTAACCCGGTCATTCAAATGCATATTTTCTATCCATATTACAGAAAGACGATCAACAAGCAACATAATTTCATCGCGTTCACGACAAGGTATCTTACGGTCAATGAAGAATTTTTTCACTTTTTGCCGGCCTTGCCCTCCAAGCGGCTGAAATCTGTCTCCGTCCCTTCTATTGCGTATTGCCACAGGCTGCTGAATTTTATCTAAATCCAGATAGACTTTATTAGAGCTTCCCCAATCAATACTTTCTTTTGCCGCAAGCTCGGCGCGAACAGTAACATTTCTTTCTTTGACAAAAACAGAACCGGGAATATTCATCGGATATTCATATTCGGCTTGTATCGAGCGGTCTTTTTTACTTTCCAGAATTAAATGATCATACTCGCGTCTGGCTTCAATCCCCAGAGGAAGAACAATTCTTTTCCCCGATTCGCGCTTTTGCGACAGATTATCCAGTGATTTTATGTGGATAAAGGAGAAGCCGTTTTTTGCCGGGCTAAAGCCTTCTAAAACAGTTTTGAATATTCGCAGCCTTATGGCCGGAGGCAATTTATTGATATACGCGATATTTAATAAAATACGGTTCTGCTGTCTTTGAATAAACGTTGACTTTAAAGCTTCATCAGCGTTCTGCCGGATAAATTCATCTTCCGTGCGTAATATTTCCGCCATTTGCGCCAGATTTTCTTCAATTTTCGGATTATATTTTTCCTGCAGATACGGAATCAACTCTGTCCTGATTTGATTCCGCAGGTACATCCTGTTTTTGTTGGAACTATCCTGACGATAGGGAATACCGGATTTATCCAGGAAAGAAATAATTTCCCGCCGGGATATTTCAATCAGCGGACGGATAATATTGCCGTCCCGTTTGGGCAAAATACCTTTGAGGCCTTCCAGTCCGCTGCCGCGTAAAAGATTGAGCAGAACCGTTTCCGCCTGATCCTGCAAATTATGCCCCAACGCGATTTTCCGCGCCTGATAATCAGCGGCTGCTTTATTTAAAAAATCATATCTTTGCCGCCTGAAAAAATCTTCCGGGGAAACGCCTTTTTTATTATTGCGATCCATCTTCCCGGCGCAGAAAACCAGCCCCATTTTATCGGATAAGTCGCGGCAGAATCGTTCATCTTCATCCGATTCGGCGCCCCGTAACCCGTGGTTGAAATGGGCGGCGATCAGGCTCAAATCCAGTTCCCGCGCAATGGATGCAAGAACTGCCAGAAGCGCCGTGGAATCGGGCCCGCCGGAGAGAGCCACCACCACCCTCTCGCCTTTTTCCAGCAGGTTGTATTTTTCGATAGTTTTACGGACTTTTTTTATCATAATCTAATTAAATAATGATTTGATTTCCAGAAGATCTTCGCAATAATAATCGGCATTAAGATTCAATAAATCCTTCCTGCCGCCTAATCCGTTTAAATAGGCGCAGCTCAATATTCCGGAATTTTTGGCGGCAAGAATATCATTCCTGCCATCGCCCGTGATAAGAGTTTTTTCTTTGGCAACCCCGTATTTGTCCAGCAAATAATCTATGATCCGGCGATCCGGTTTTGCAAATGGCGTGGAATCAATGCCGACGATCTGTGTGAAGTATTTGTCTATATTTAATTTCCGGGCTATCGTCAGGGTAAAATCATAGCTTTTGTTGGTCAGAATAATTTTTGTTTTATTTTCAAAAGCTTTCAGGACATCTTCCACATGCGGATAAAGACCGGTATTGTCCATGAGATGTTTGCCGTAATAATCAGCGAAGATTCTCATCGCTTCTTCATGGCATCTTGCATTATCCTTTCCCAGCGCTCTTTGAATCAACGTGTCGATGCCATCGCCGACAAAACTGATAATCTCTTTTTCCGGTTTTTTTTCAAGTTTCAGCGAAGCCAAAGTATAATTAACACTCAGGGCCAAATCAGCGCCCGTGGTAACAAGGGTACCGTCAAAGTCAAATATCATTAAATCCAATTTTTTCATTAATTCACCATTGCTGTATCAATCCAAAATTCAGAACTGGTATTATATAATGGAGTGCGGCCATAAACACAAGTCAGTTTCTTCAAAAAGTGTTTGACTAAGTTCCCGGTCGGTGTTACATGTAGTCAAACCGCTTGGATCCCTTTTCTCGACTGAGACGGTATGTGTATTTAAATAAAATGTCGAACAAAGGTCTTCTATTGTTTTGCGGGAGACCTTTTTTATTTTTGAGAGTCGAATATTACCGTGATTTCGGACGTAATATTTGCAGGCAGGATGATCCCGCCGTATTAAAGATGCCCGTGGTTTGAATATGAAAGAACGGCGTTTAAACAATTTTATGATAATCGGCACCGGTATGGTGGGAACGGCCATCGGGTTCCTCTTAAAAAAAGCCGGTTATAAAGTTATTTCCATTTACGATAAATCTCCCGCCGCGATGAAAAGAGCCCGTCCCTATACCGGAGGAAAAACTTTTCTCGACCCCCGAAAGGCGATACAAAAAACCGATTGTGTTTTAATGACCACTCCCGATGATGCCATTTTGTCCGCATGCCGGGAATTTGCAGCAACTCCGGCAATAAAAGGCAAGTTCGTTTTCCATATGAGCGGCGCGGGAGACTTAAACCTTCTGGCGCCGGCAAAAGAAGCCGGCGCATCAGTTGCCAGTATTCATCCATTACAAAGTTTTTCTTCTGTCGATCAGGCCATACAAAATATTCCCGGAAGCTATTTTGGAGTTACGGCGGATAAACGATCCGGGGCGCAGGCAAGAAATATTGTTCGTGATCTGGGAGGGATTCCCCTCGTAATTTCCTCTGAACAAAAGCCTCTTTATCACGCGGCCGCATGTTTCGCTTCCAATTATCTGGTGTCTTTAGTGAATGTGGTTGAATCCATTTATCAGGCTATAGGAATCAATGAAAAAGACGCGAAAAAAGCTTTCCTGCCTCTGGTTTACGGCAGCCTGAAAAATATTGAAAATTCCGGTTCAGTTTTCTCCCTTACCGGCCCCATCGCCCGCGGCGATTCCGGTACGGTAAAAAAACACATGATGGCTATTCATGAAAATCTGCCGCAATATTCTTCTTTGTACTCCTCTCTGGGATTAATAACAGTTAAGATAGCGCAGCAAAAAGGAACGCTGAACGCCGGAGGGGCGAAAAAAATTAACGCTATTTTGAAAGGAATGAAAAAATGAGCACACAAAGTAAGATCACCCGAAAAACCATTCTCGACATCAAGAAAATGAAAACGCTGGGAGAGAAAATCACCGTGTTGACGGCTTATGATTACGGAATGGCTTCTATCCTGGACGAAAGCGACATAGACATAATCCTTATCGGCGATTCATTGGGCAATGTTGTTTTAGGTTATGACACCACCCTGCCTGTCACCATGGAAGATATGCTGCATCATACGCAGGCTGTGGCCCGAGGCGCCCGTAAATCGATGGTTGTCGCGGATATGCCGTTTTTGTCGTATCAGGTTTCCCCGGAGACGGCGCTTGCCAATGCCGGACGCTTTTTAAAAGAGGCCGATGCCCAGGCCGTTAAACTCGAAGGCGGCCGGGAACAGGCTGAAACAGTCCGTAAAATTACCTGCGCGGGAATTCCCGTCATGGCGCATCTGGGGTTAACACCGCAATCGATCCACCAGTTAGGGGGTTTTAAAGTCCAGGGCAAAAAGGAAGACGCTGCTGAAATAATATTGCAGGACGCTAAAATCCTGGAAGAAGCGGGCGCTTTTTCAGTGGTGCTGGAATGCGTGCCGGAAAAACTGGCCGCTGAGATTACGGCTGCGCTTTCCATTCCAACCATCGGTATCGGCGCCGGTGTTCACTGTGATGGACAAGTCCTGGTCGTCAACGACATGCTGGGGATGTATGACAAAATGACTCCGAAGTTTGTAAAAAAATACGCCAATTTGAATCTGGATATCAGAAACGCCGTCAAGAGTTATATTCAGGATGTAAAAACAGGCGCTTTCCCGGATGCCGAGCACAGTTTCAAATAAACGATTTTGTCAAAATCATAATTACTTTAGTAGCCCGTACGGGGTAAGCAAGCGGGTATTGTATGATCTTATTTCTTTGAGAGAACGACACTCAACCTTTTATTTAATAAATTACTATTTTTGCTTTTTCCTTCAAATTGTTATAAATAGCAATCAACATCTGTGATCTTTTTTGTTGCTCCAGATAAGCAGAAATTTTGCTTTTAGCTTCATTTAGAGCAATTTTCTTCCCGGGATTATGATCCAATACTTGAATAATTTGATAACCGAGTTTCGTTTTAATTACCGGACCGATAGCGCTCTTTTCCTGTGAAAATGCGGCATCTTCAAAAATTTTTTCCTTTTGCCCTCTTTCTATAAAACCTAAATCTCCGCCGACTTCTTTGCTGGGATCATCGGAATATTTTCGGACCAGACCTGCAAAGTCACCGCCATTTAATAATTGCTTGCGCAAATTTTCTATTTTTTCTTTCTTCTGTGCCTTGACTTTATCACTGTCATTCTTGCCGATGGCCACAAGAATATGACGGACATGCACACTTTCCGGGTCCGTGAACAATTTTTCACGATTTTCGTTATAAAATTCTTTTATTTCTTTTTCAGTCGGCTTTGCTTTATCACCAATTTCCATATTACTGTACTTATTGAGCTTAATCGCAAATATAATATCTTCGT
>JBEKJX010000189.1:0-5923 GCA_050011015.1 Smithella sp. | reverse complement strand
TGGTAATCATCGA
Organism: Smithella sp.; assembly: GCA_050011015.1. Taxonomy (GTDB): domain Bacteria; phylum Desulfobacterota; class Syntrophia; order Syntrophales; family Smithellaceae; genus Smithella. Next base: position 5,910 of record JBEKJX010000189.1, on the reverse strand, counting down.
TTACACAAAACAAGTTGCTCTGGTCGTTATCAAAGGTGATGAGGAAAACCAGCATATTGCCGCTGTTGGCCGATATGCAATTGACGAGGCCACGCATACCGCCGAAGTAGCCTTTGCCGTTCGTGACGACCAGCAGAATAATGGCATAGGTTTCGCGTTACTGCAATATCTGACTTATCTTGCCAAAAGACAGGGTTTACTGGGATTTACCGCGGAGGTAATCGTTGACAACAGGCCAATGCTCCATGTCTTCGAAAAAGGCGGATTTGATATGAAGAGAAAAATCGATGCCGGAGTTTACGACCTGGTGCTGAAGTTCAAAACATAAATAATAATCGTTGCTTTTATTCCGGGAGTAATGTGTTCGCCTATAAGCCGGGTGCGGCAATCGTAAGCTGCCGCAGGGTTGCGCTACATCTGCATTTGAACAACTCAATAAATATTTTTCTATCAATAATCTGCCGATTGTGTCATTTAAGCACTGGAATACTGATATTATAACTATTTTACAAATCCAGTGGAGTGAAGAAATATGTATGCTGATATTCCGGCTATAGAGAAGATGCTGCTGCCTGCAATAATTATTGTTGTCGGCTTTCTCACAGGTGTCATCTTTGAAAAAATAATTCTCAGGAAAATCAAAAAGCTGTCTTCAAAAACAAAGTGGGAAAGCGACGAAATATTTATTAATGCGCTCCGCGGAACGACTACGGTTTTATTCCTTGTTGCCAGTATTTCCCTGGCTCTGGAAAGCACAGAGTTAAGTCCTCATCTCTTAAATCTTATTCACAAGGTTTTGCTGGTACTTGTCATCTTTTTCGTGACGGTGGTTTTATCAAGAATCTCAGTCGGTTTTGTTAATGTGTACAGCAAAAAAGTCGATGGGGCTTTTACGTCGACATCCATATTCACAAACATAACAAGAATACTGGTTTTTGTAATTGGTATTCTCATAATATTTCAGTATCTTGGAATATCTACGATACATATACTCACCGTACTGGGGGTCGGCGGTCTTGCTGTTGCCCTGGCCCTTCAGGATACTCTTGGCAATTTATTCGCAGGCATACAGGTGATTGCATCAGGCCATTTAAAACCCGGTCATTATCTAAAATTGAGCAGCGGCGAAGAAGGCTATGTTGCAGATATAACGTGGCGATATACTACTATTATATCATTGCAAAACAACATGATAATTGTTCCGAACTCTAAACTGGCATCGGCAATTGTTATAGACTTTAATATACCGGAAGAGATAATATCAACGTCTATTGAGGTGGGCGTAAGCTATGACAGCGACCTTGAAAAGGTTGAAAAAGTGACAACGGAAGTTGCCAGAGAAGTCATTAAGGACACAGGGGTGGGTGTCCCGGGATATGAACCTTCTGTTTCTTACAAAAAGTTCGGCGATTCAAGCATTAACTTCGATGTGAATTTTCATGTGAAAAGGTTTGTTGATCAATATACTGTTAAACATAAGTTTATCAAGAGACTGCATAAACGTTATAAGGAAGAAGGGATTGAAATTCCCTTTCCTGTCAGAACTGTTTACATGAAGGAAAAGATTTAAGTGGATCACACTTTGTCAAGCAAACAATTCCGATATTATTTTATCAGTTGCGCGTAGACTTCATCATGCAGAGGCGTGGGAACTCCCGATTCTTTGCCTGCCTTGCACAGATAAGCGGTCAGAGCGTCTATTTCGGTTTGCCTGCCTTTTTCGATGTCGAGCTGCATGGATGTTTTCGAGTCATAGCCGAACGCGGAAAGCATTTCCATCGCTTTGTCTACTGTATTTTCCGAAAGATATACATGATGCGCTTTGGCAACTGCCGCGACTTCCAGCATCATATCTCTTGCCTTTTTCCTGAGCGATGCGTCCGCCCAGACAGCGCCGTATGTTTTACCGGTCGCGGACATTAAAGATGCCAGAGGGCACATCAATAAATATTTTGTCCACAAGGCTTCGGAGATTTTATCCGTTAATACGGCGTTGATTTCTGCCTGTAATAAAATATCTAAAATATATGAATACTTTCCGGCGGATTGAGCGTTATCCGTGCCGAATGTCAGTTTGCATGCACCGCCCTCCTGATGGATAATACCGGGCTTTTCAATGTGTGAAATGATATAGACACTGCCGCTTAAAACATTTGCCTGCGGCAATACAGCTTGAAGTCTTTCCGCGCTGTTGACGCCGTTGAGCAAAGGAATCGCAACTGTATTTTTATTGATGCAGGCGCTGAAATTTCGCGCGGCACTCTCCAATGAATAGCTTTTGGTGCAGAAGAAAACCAGATCGAAGACGCCCGCTTCAGCAGGATTGTCCGTGGCAATTTTCGGCCGGGCAGTGTAATTTCCTTCTCTCGTGATTAATTGCAGGCCGTTTTCCCGAATTGCTTTTAAATGCTCGCCGCGAGCGATAAAAATTATTTCATGCTCTCTTACGTTTTCAAATTTCCTGGCGAGCTTTCCGCCAAAATATCCCCCTACTCCGCCCATGCCGACAATTGCGATTCTCAATTTTTTTCTCCGGGTTTTTTATTAAAAAATACGATGTGAAACTATATCTCATTTTTTAGTATGTCAAGTATTCAAAGCAGATCTTGCAGTGTTCGTATTTGCACCCGCAATACATCGAGAAATTCCATTTAGGAATGGCATAAATTTTTTCTTGACGATTCTACCACTCGGTAATATATGCTTATAGTTAACTAAGTTAAATTCATCTTTCAAAGCAAGGAGAACGCCATGAACATCCGTCCTTTTTTCCGTATCAGCCGTTTTCAAGTTCCTGCGGTATTAATCATTATTCTGTGTTTTGCAATCAGCAGTTGCACTTCGCTTCTCAACAGCTCTTTTAAAAAATCTCTGCCGCCAATGGAAGGGGTGCAGGTTGTTCCCGGCCTGTCGGATAAGGTCACTGTAAAACGCGACAACATGGGCATTCCTTTAATCGAGGCCAGTAACACGGATGATCTTATATTTGCCATGGGATATGTTACCTCCTACGACCGGTTCTCCCAGATGGAAGGATTCAGACTCCTGGGCAAGGGACGTCTCTCTGAAATGGCCGGAAATGCCACGCTGCAAATGGATATATATATGAGGGCGTTAAATCTTAATCGGGTGGCTGAGACTATTTACGCATCCGCCTCGCCCGAACTTCGGCAGAAGCTTCAGCGCTATAGCGATGGAGTAAACGCCTACCTGGCAAACGCGCCGCTTCCGATGACTCTCAAAATGTCCGGGGATAAGCCCGAACAATGGAAACCCATTGATTCCGTTTATGTGTTCGTGGTGCTGACACTGGGTCTTAGTGAAAATCTTCATCAGGAAGTGGATATACTGAATGTAGCACAGAAGGTAGGAGTTGACAAACTGGCATGGTTGTTTCCCATTTATCCCGATGAACCTCTTCCCTTTGATGAGATGGAAAAACTCAAAGGTGTGGACCTGACAACCGCGTCTCGGGATATCGAACGCCTTTTCACAGTTTCCGGTGAGGTAAACCGTATGCTTGTTCCTGCCGCCGCAGCATCCAACAACTGGGTAGTGTCGGGAAGCCGCACCAAATCGGGCAAACCAATTCTTGCCAACGACACCCATCTTCCGCTTTCCATGCCCTCCCTCTGGATGATGATGCACCTGAAATGTCCTGAAATTCAGGGGGCCGGCATAGGGATAGCCGGAGTTCCGGGACTTGTTGCCGGATATAACGGCAACGTGGCGTACGGCATGACTATGGTTATGGCCGACAATCAGGATTTGTTTTTAGAAAAACTTAAACAGGAACCCGACGGGCTCTATTACCTTTATAAAGATCAATGGCTGAAAGCAACCGCCAGGGAGGAGATATTTCACGTCAAGGGAGAGAAGGATGTCACCCGAACCATGTACGAAACAAGGCATGGTGTGCTGCTGAATGGCATTCTGACAGATGCGCCGCGCAATGATCTTATTCCCCTGCCCGTCAGCAAACAATCCATTGGAATGGCTTTAAGCTGGTCAGGCTATGAACCGGACCATACGATGGATATATTTTTCAAGATGATGCTGGCAAAATCGGCTGACGAGGCGGCTAAGTATGCCAGGGAGCAAACATCCATTCTTCCCTTAAACCTTGTAATGGCCGACAAAAACGATATCGACTGGCAGGTCACGGGACGTTACCCGCTGCGTAAAAAGGGACGCGGACTTTGCCCTTCGCCCGGGTGGACAGGAGAATATGACTGGAATGGCTATCTTGACCCGTTGCTGCATCCGTCTTCAAAAAATCCTGAAAAAGGATATATCGGCACCGCCAATAATAGAACCATTCCCATCGATTTCCCCTATATTCTTTCCTCTTCCTGGTACTATCCTGACAGGGCCGAGCGCATAGATCAGATGATAAAGGCTACAGATAAATATACCGCGGATGACGCCAAGGCCATGCAACTGGATGTCTATTCGCCTTTTGTCCAAACGATCAAGTCGGTGCTATCGGATGAAACGACTTTAAAAGAAATGACAGCCGCGTGGAAAAATCCTGAAAAACGTCAGGCCGCCCAAAAAGCGCTGGAAATTCTCCGTAATTTTGACGGCAATATGCGTGTAGACTCCGCGGGCGCGGCCTTCTGCGGCGCATTCATTTCCTCGCTCAGTGGAAATCTCTTTGCCGATGAACTTGGAGGACCTGATTCCGTCGCGTATAAATCACTCCAGGAAACGTATCTCATGGGCTACTCGGCTCTGCATGACCACCTGACCGATAGGTGTAAAACCAGTCCATTCTGGCGGGGAAAGCGATCCGAAATTCTTGCCAAAACCGTGCTGGACGCGGTCGGCATTCTGGAGAAACGCTGCGGCAAAGACCCCGGAACATGGCAGTGGGGAAAACTGCATACTTACTATTGGAAAACCGAGAGCACCAAACTTGCGGATTATATGGGTTTTGTTGAAAAGGAGAGTCTCAAGTTACTCTCCGGTTATTTTGACAGAGGTCCATACCCCGCGCCCGGTGACCATACCACGCTCAATGTTGCGGCCTACCATCCCGGAACTGACTATGATGTATGGCTGATTCCGGAAATGCGCATAATCGTGGACTTCGGAAGCGATGAACCGTTTATCGGCATCAATAGTTCCGGCCAGTCGGAAAATCCGGCAAGCCCCAATTACGACGACGGCATAACCGCATGGCGCGAAGGCAAATATAAGGATTTCCCGTTTAAAGAGGAAAATATTAACAAGCTCTATACAAAGACGCTTACGCTATTGCCAAAACAGTAAGTATGGTACAAAGAAGATGATGCAAAAAAGGAGGGTGATTTAAATATCGCCCTCCCTTTTTTCTTTATCCTGTTCTGGCGAAATCCCGCTGGTTCAGTCATGCTGACTGAACCAGTTATTTTATTCGTTACAAATCAAACCACGGGTTCAATTTACAATATTGAATCCGCTTGAAAATTCTGTTATAAACTTCAAAACGATTAAAAATTTAGGCAGCAAGCTGTAAGCTTGAACCAGTGATGATTTGCCGCCTCCCGCTGGTTCAGTCATGCTGACTGAACCAGTTGTTTTATTCGTTACAAATCAAACCACGGGTTCAATTTACAATATTGAATCCGCTTGAAAATTCTGTTATAAACTTCAAAACGATTAAACATTTAGGCAGCAAGCTGTAAACTTGAACCAGTGATGATTTGCCGCGTTTAAACCGACGAGGATAAACTATGCCGTCAGTCCGCATCACCAAAGAACTAAAAGACAAGATTTACTTTGTCACATTTACCGTCCACAATTGGTACTATCTCTTTGACCGCCACCACCGCTTTGAAATACTGGAAGACAGTTTTGTCTTCTGTCAGAAAAACAAGGGATTAAAAATATATGCTTTCGTTTTTATGCTCAATCATCTCCATTTCA
>JBEKJX010000188.1:0-5925 GCA_050011015.1 Smithella sp. | reverse complement strand
ATTGGGTGAATTGATTAATATTGCTTTGGTCCTATTATTGACGGCAGCAGCAATAGCCGCAATATCCAGCGAAAAATCGTTCCTGGTTTTCACTTTTTTTAAAACGCCGCCGTAATTGTCAATATATGCATTATACTCCATAAAATAAGGGACCGGCACAATGACTTCGTCTTTCGGATCAAGCAGCGATTTGAAAATCACATTGAGTGCGCCTCCGGCGCCGCAGGACATAATGATATGATCAACATCCAGTTTCAGTCCGTGCGTTTTGTTTATCTTTGACGCAATGGCCTGTCTGGTTTCCGGATAACCGGCATTCGGCATATAACCATGCTTGCCGTGAATAATTTCTTCCGCTATTTTTTTCAGTTCTCTTTTAAATTCATCCGGAGGTTCCACATTGGGATTGCCCAGGCTGAAATCATAAACATTTTGGGCGCCATATTTCTTTCTCATCCGGATGCCTTCTTCAAACATTTTCCTGATCATCGAAGAATTGGCAATTGATGATTTTATTTTTCCGGCAATAGTCATATTCGTAAAATCCCGTTCAATATTCTTTTGATCAATCGTTATTTCTTTCGTTTGAATATTACAAAGATACCCAGCAAAATCAATACAGCCGGCAACAGATATGGAGAATATTTATGGAGATCAAACCCATAGAACTCAATGACAAGAAAAAATATTCCCGCGATAGTTACAAACCAACCGCCAAAATCCGTTGCTTTCTGAATTATCGTGCCAAAACCGATTACAATGATCAGTATCGGCCATGTATGCGAAAATGGATAGATATTCGCCTTTGATAAATAAATCAAAACTCCTAAAGCAATTAAAATCAATCCTCCCGTTAGCATGTGACGTTTCGAACCAGCCATGAATTATCTCCTCCTTATAAAAAATGTTTTGATTTTTATTTTTCCGCCAATTTTAAAAACGGTTTGAATAAGTCAATGGGTATTGGAAACACCGTTGTGGAATTATTTTCCGAAGCGATCTGATTGAGCGTCTGCAAATAACGCAATTGCAATGACATCGGCTGAGTCTCCATCAGTGCGGCCGCTTCAATTAATTTCTGCGCCGCCTGGAATTCACCTTCGGCATTGATTACCTTTGCCCTTCTTTCTCTTTCCGCCTCGGCCTGTTTGGCCATGGAACGCTTCATTTCTTCGGGCAGATCTATATGCTTTACTTCCACCAGTGATATTTTAATGCCCCAGGGTCCGGTGCTGCGATCCAGAATTTCCTGCAAATGCATATTAATCTTCTCGCGTTCGGAAAGAATTTCATCCAACTCCATCTGGCCGCAAACGCTTCTGAGCGTGGTCTGGGCAAGCTGTGATGTCGCGTAGAGATAGTTTTCCACGTTGGTCACGGCAGAGTTGGCGTTCATAACGCGGAAATAAACGACCGCGCTTACTTTAATGGAAACATTGTCTTTCGTGATAACGTCCTGAGGAGGAACATCCAGCGTTATAGTCCGCATATCAACTTTTACCACTTTGTCAATGCCGGGAATAATGATGATCAACCCCGGACCCTTGACGTCTCTGATACGGCCTAAACGGAAAACAACAGCCCTCTCATACTCATTCAATATGCGAATTGCGGATGCTAAAAACATAACGACCAACACGACAACAACGATTAACGGTAATGAAAAAGTGCCTGGCATTCTAAGTTCCTCCTTTAATTGATTTCCATGAATATTATTATTTCTTTATTTCTTCAACAATTAATACTAATCCTTCAACCTTGACGATTCTAACTTTTGCTCCTTTTTTAACAGGCTTTTCACTTTTCGCGCTCCAATATTCTCCCCGGGTAAATACCTTCCCTTCATCGGCTATGTCGGTCAGCGCCTCCGTTTCGTCACCCACCATGGCTTCAGCGCCCGTATAGTGTTTCCGCATTTGCGCTTTGATCGCCAGCCAGATAACCACAATAAAAAAACCTGAAGCCACCAGAATTGCGGGAACCAATACCTGCAAGGAAATACGCAAAGCGGGGTCCTTTGTATCAAATAACAACAATGATCCCATAACCAGTGAAATTACTCCTCCGACAGTAAGTATGCCATGACTCATAACTTTGATCTCCGCAATAAATAAAATGACGCCAAAAATTATCATTAAAATTCCCGTATAATTTACCGGCAGGGTGGAGAGGCCGAAAAACGCAAGCAAAAGAGATATGCCGCCGATGACACCGGGTAAAATCGCGCCGGGTGTGGATAATTCAAAATACAGTCCCGCGAGTCCTATTAACAAAAGAATATAAGCAATATTGGGATCGGAAATAGCCGAAAGAATGCCCTGACGCGTTCCCATTTTTTTATTATTAATCACGGCATTTTTTGTCGATATTTTCTCTTTCCCTCCGGCAAGATTCACTTCTTTCTGATCAATGGCGGCTAAAAGTTTTTCGATATCGGGAGCGACATAATCAATAACTTTTAATTTAAGCGCTTCCTCGGCGGTTATTGATTCGCTTTTGCGCACTGCTTTTTCCACCCATTCCGCCGAACGTCCTCTTGTCGCGGCAATGCTGCGAGCGTAGGCAGCAGCGTCATTTTCCACTTTTTGCGACATGGTTTTATCCATGCCATTTTCACCGCCCAAACCGATCGACACGGGATGAGCGGCTCCGATATTTGTGCCGGGAGCCATTGCGGCTATATGAGCGGCTTCAGTAATGATGACTCCCGCGGACGCTGCACGGGCTCCGGGAGGATAGACAAAAACGATCACCGGAAGAGGCGCGTTGAGAATGCTTTTGGCGATATCGCGCATCGCCGTATCCATTCCGCCCGGTGTGTCGAGCAGAATTATCAAGCCTTCGGCCTTATCTTTTTGAGCATCGCCAATACTGGCGGCAATATATTTTGCCGTCGGAGATGAGATGATTCCGTCAACCGTAATGACATTAAAAACAGGATTCTTTTCCTGCGCCCCTGCCAGAACACCGGCAAATATTAAAACGGCAATCAATGTATAAATCAATGCGTAACTTGTTTTCTTTAACATTGGTTCACCTCTTCGGTTTGTGGTCTTGAATCATTAAAGTTTCATTTCTTTCATGATCATCTGGACATCTTCCCAAACCGGCTTTTTAGCCGAAGGGTTTCGTAAAAGATATGCCGGATGATATGTCGGCATTAATTTTATTCCCTCATACAAATGAAAACGACCGCGTAACGCGGATATAGGTATATCGGTATTTAAAAGTGTCTTGGCGGCAAAAGTTCCCAAAGCGCAAATTACTTTTGGAGAAATTATTTGCAGTTGTTTTTTTAAAAAAGGTTCACACTTGCTTATTTCTTCCGGCAGCGGGTTGCGATTATTGGGCGGACGGCATTTGAGAATGTTGCAAATGTAAACATCCTTGCGCTCAATCTTCATTCCCTTGACGATAATATCGGTTAACAACTGCCCGGCCCGTCCCACAAAAGGCAGACCCTGTTCGTCTTCATCAGCGCCGGGCGCTTCCCCGACAAATATGATTTGCGCGTGGGGATTGCCCACGCCGAAAACAAGATTTTTTCTTGTCCCTCCAAGAGGACAGAGTTGACAATTTGCCATCTCCTGACAAACTTTTTTCAAAGTCTCTTCTTTATCAGTATTGTGACCGGTTTTAACCGTCTTATCGGCCTGAGGCGCTTTCTTCCATTCAATTCCGACAGACAAGCTGTTTTGATTTACCACCTGCCCCTTGAGCGCTTTAACCGCTTTAAGTAATTCTGTTTGTAATTCGTTTTTTGCCAAATTCAAAAAAACTTCTCCAATTAATTTTTGCCGCCGCTTTTTCTGTTAATTATTTTTTTAACGCGATTAAGAATTTCCCCGGCGGCTTCGATTTTAGTCATTTTCCCGAAAGATTCGGATTTACCGGTGCGGTCAATTATTGTTATGATATTTGTATCTGTACGGAATCCGGCGCCATCTTCCTTCAAGTTGTTGGCAATAATTAAATCCATATTTTTTTCTTTCAGTTTTGCCGCGGCATTGACCAATAAATTTTGTGTTTCCATCGCGAAGCCAACCAATACCCTGCTGCCTTTGTTTTTTCCGATTTCAGCTATGATGTCCGGATTTCTTTCCAATTCCAAAGAAAGTGTTTTTTTATCCTTTTTGATTTTCTCCGCGGCCATAACTTTGGGACAATAATCAGCGACAGCCGCGGCTTTAATGATGATGTTTGCTTTTTTATAATTATCTAAAACAGCTTTATGCATTTGCCTTGCCGTTCGCACCTTGATTATTTTTTCCACCGGCGGCACAGGCAAAGTTGCCGGACCGGTAATCAAAGTAACTTCAGCGCCTCTTCTATGCGCCGCCAAAGCCAGGGCATAGCCCATTTTCCCCGATGATAAATTGGTAATAAAACGCACCGGATCAAGCGGTTCTTCGGTTGGACCGGCAGTAATTAAAATTTTCGCGCCGTCAAAATCTTTTGGGGACAGAAGAGTTTCTATTGCTTCGACAATTTCCGGAATATCGGGCAGACGGCCTTTTCCGGTGGTATTGCAAGCCAACTCGCCTTCGGCGCTCTCCATGATGACATAACCGTATTTTTTTAATTTATTGATATTTTCCTGAACAATCGGATTAGACAACATTTTATCGTTCATTGCCGGACAAATAAGTGTTGGCTTTGCCTCGGCCATAATTGTGGTGGAAAGCAGATCATCGCCGATGCCGGAAGCAATTTTTCCAATAATGTTTGCCGTGGCGGGCGCGATGACAAAAACATCGGCAAACTCAGCAAGCGCTATATGCGCCATTTCGTATTTATCCGCCGGCAAAAACATATCCGTATAGACCTGATTCTGCGAAAGAGTCTGCATCGTTAAAGGCGCAATGAATTCCATTGCGCTCCTGGTCATAATTACTTTTACCAGCGCCCCTTCCTTTACGAGCGCACGAGTCAATTCCGCCGCTTTGTAGGCGGCAATACCTCCCGTAATACAAAGAACAATCTTTTTATCCTTAAGCATATCCTCAATCTTTCCGGTAAATTTTTATCTGACTGATTTTATTGAAAACAGCCGCGTGACTACGACTCTTATTCTCTGAATATAACAGTGCTTCTTTACAATATCAAGGCATAATTATATGTATATCTTCGAAATATTTCACAATACCTTTCAACAAATTTATCTTGCAAATCGTTTTAAATATTATTATAAGCCGCGCAGTTTCAGCATCTTACAAGGTTGGGAGATTATTATGAAAAAATTCCGTTTATATATCGAAATTTCCGCCGCAATTCTAGTCATCGCCGCAATGGTCTGGATTTTTTTCGGCAATTATCTGGCAATTGGAAAACCCGTAATCAAATTTGATCAGAATATTACATCTGTCGGCAAACAAAAAACGGTCGGGATTATTTTTTCCGACTCAAAAAGCGGCCTCTCCCATTTAAGCGTGGAAATCATTCAGGATAATAAAGGCCAGATTCTTGTTGATAAGAAAATCCCTGCCAGAGGAATAAAACAGGAAACTTTATCCGTGACTGTAAATCCGGGAGAGTTGAAACTCCATGACGGCCAGGCTGAAATTAAAATTACCGCGACAGACTGTTCTCTTTTTAAAAATCAGGCGATTTTATCTCAAACCATTAAAATTGATACTGTGCCTCCGCAGATTAATCTTTTGAAAAACATGAATTATATAAATCAGGGCGGCACAGGTTTTGTCGCTTACGATTCATCCAAAACAATCGCTTCCACGGGAGTTTACGTCAATGACTATTTTACTCCCGGCTACCCTGTTCGGTCCGGCAATAAAACTTCATATGTCACTTATTTTGCGGTGCCTATGGACGCGGATAAAGCAAAAACAAGAATAATGATCTTTGCACGTGATGATGCGGGCAACGAAACAAATATGGCTCTGCCTTGTGTCATTAAGAAAAAGAAAT
>JBEKJX010000187.1:0-6458 GCA_050011015.1 Smithella sp. | reverse complement strand
GTTTCCCAATGCCTTCCCTTACGATCAAAACAACAATGTGGCAATTTTTTCGTCGCGTCACTTTGTACCCATGAATGAATTGACTCCCGAGATGATGCGGGACGGCTTTGGCGTTTGCCACGACTATTTTCACCGCGTCGTCGAAATGAATCTTGGATATAAATATTGTTCAATTAACTGGAACTATATGCCGCCATCCGGAGGAGGTCTTATTCATCCTCATTTGCAGACAATTGCCGGTTATAAACCCACAAGTTTAATGCAGCGGCTTCTGGTCAGCGCTCAAAATTACGCCGCTGCCGCGGGCGGTGATAACTTGTGGAATAATTTAATCGCTTTGGAAAAAAAAGCGGATAAAAGATTCATCGCCAATACCGGTTCTATCTGCTGGCTGACAAGTTTCGCGCCGAAGGGCATGGCCGGCGAAATAGATTTTATTTTTCGGGAAAAAACATCATATTTCGATTTAACCGAATCTAATTTCAACGAACTTCTGACAGGACTATCCAGAGTGTTCAACTATTTATATATTAATAATTTTGCAAGTTTCAATATGTCTTTTTACGCGGCAATGACGAACAATAACTTTTTCTGGGTGCAGGGAAAAATTGTGCCGCGCTTTGTGCTAAATTCACTGGGAACGAGCGATTTGAATTATTTTGAAAAACTGCACAATGAAATTATTTGCCCGACTGTTCCGGAAGAATTATGCAGTGAACTGAGGCCTTATTTTAAGGACTTGGTATAAGCATAAGTAATTTTGTCCGGCAACGTGGAAAGAATTCTTTAATACCATTGTAAATTATTTCATTTCGTAGTTGGATGCTTGACAGAAGTGAAATTTGGAGTTTATATATTGAAAAACGATAAGAGACTTCCGGTGATAAAAATGGGAGGCGGGTATGTTGAGTATATTTCCTGAAGACGATCACAATCAGACTTTGAGAATCAAACGGTTTTTCATGGCATTTGGATCGTACATAATGTGGCTTGCCATTTGTGTCTTGTTTTATTCACAGGGAGAAATGAACAGAGCGACGGCCAATATTCTTTTTATTTGTTTTTGGGGAATTGTTATATGTAATCTTCTGATATATGCGCTAATCAGAAGCGGATTAAATAAAAAGTTCAAAGATCCAAGCCTGACCCTTCTCCAGATGATTATAGCCACATTCTGGGTCATGGTGATTGTGTATTACTCCGACTCCATGAGGAGTCTGGTGTTGCTTACCTATCTGGTTGTTTTTATTTTCGGGCTTTTCAGATTGAATGTCTGGCAGTTTCTTTTTCTGTCCGCGTTTGCCGTTGCCAATTACTCGCTGGTTATTTTCCTGCTTTACAAAATCAATCCCGGATTAATCAGCAAAATAGACATATTGAACATCATGATTCTCGCGATGGTTCTTCCCTGGTTTTCCCTGGTTGGCGGATACATTACCAAACTCAGAGCTCAGATATCCCATGCCCTTTCCACCATCGAGAAGTTGGCCATTATAGATGACCTGACTCAGGTATTCAACCGGCGGCAAATGTACAAAATTCTGGAACGTGAGAAAGCCCTTGTGGACAGGGGAATTCATCCTTTTTGCATCTGCATATTTGATCTGGACCATTTCAAAAGAGTTAATGATACTTTTGGCCATACTGCGGGAGACATTGTTCTTAAAACCGTGGCTCAGGAAACTCAAAAAAATCTGCGGAATATTGACCACATCGCGCGATACGGAGGTGAAGAATTCATTCTCATTCTGACCAATTCGGAAAAATTACACGCCGTTGAGTGCGCGGAAAGAATTCGGAAAGTTATTAAAAGACTTGTGTTTGAAAATATGCCCAAGAATTTCAGAATTACTATTTCTGTCGGTGTAACGGAATATCAACCCAGTGAAGTCATTCAAGAGGCAATAAACAGGGCGGACACGGCGCTTTACAGGGCGAAGCTAAACGGCAGGGATAAAGTGGAATACGAGCCGATGACAACGATTTAGCTTTCACGGGAAACGAAACTCTGTCGTTCGCGTCTTTCTTGAGATGATTCAACCACGTAAATTTTAATATTTTTTCCGCCGTGTTTTATCAATCCTCTTTGCCGGTCTTGGCAACTTCAGTTTTCGCGGGAGCTTTTATTTCTGAACTTTCGCCGGTTTCTGTGTTTTTCGGTTTGGCAGTTGTCGAAGGTTTCTTTCCCTTGTAATCTGTTACGTACCATCCTGAACCCTTCAGGTTGAAAGAGGACAAGGAAACAAGTTTTTGCACCTTGCCTTTGCAAAACTTGCAGCTTTTTATTTCCGGATCGGTAATTCCCTGAAATGCTTCGAATTGGCTTCCGCATTTCTTACATTTATATTCATAAATAGGCATATTTAAAACATCCCTCCACAATTATAAGTATATCAAAACTTTAAAAATGGCTGCTAAAGCAGTCCAAAACTATTTCCAAATCATGGTTTTTGACAGGTTGTAGAGTTTCTCTTGTCAAATTGTCCACGATGGCTTCTTCTATTTCCTTTTCTTCGCTGTCTACGTTAAAATCAATTTCACCTCTGTTAAAACGCAACACATGAATCAATTCATGCACCGCAATATAGAGCATCAAGGGGCTGAGCTTGATGAATGGAATAGCTCTTTGAACCGCATCCAGAATGATATTGTCCTGCAGGCAAATCCGGTAAAAATCAAAATTATCTTTACTGCTTCCACCCAATTCGCCGGGCTTTTCGTAAGAATATTTACAAAGATGAGCAAAAGCGCCCTCTTTTATTTCCTGCTCATCCAGATAAGCGAGCGTTTTAACATCATATTTGTTTTCTTTTAATTGCCTTTCGCTCAATCTGAAGTGATGCGATACCAGATTTTCGGCATCGTTAAAAACCCTTTTCGCCATTGGAACCTGTGCCGAGTTAAAGTAAAGAGGCATATAAAATCACCACCGGATCATTTCCTTCATTCGACTGTAATATATGCCTGAAAAGAATCATTGTCAAGACAAGGGGGCTTTAATCATATCGTGTAATTACAACAAGTTGTAGTCAAAGGGTGAGGTTTGGTATTAGAAACTGATGGCCAGGCCCGCGTATGGACCATAAAAATCCATTTTGGCGTAAATATCGCTGACATTGTCAATTTTCAGGGACATCGCCCGGTAACCGCCGTAGATATTTAAAAACGGGAAGGGCGTTACAGAGATATCCGCCATTCCATCATAAAAGAAGCTGTCGGAATAGCCCATGCCCACAAACTTTGCCCGCGCTTCCAGAATATTGGCAAGCAGTCCGATTTTAGCGCCAAGCCCGATCATAGGAATAGGAACGTGGATGTCTTCTTTATTGTCGTATACTGATCCCGCCGTTGATGAATGCATTCTTACTTCGCCATCAAAGTATTTAACTTCACCGATAATTCCAATAGACAGGCCGGCAAGAATATTTTTAAAGTTTAAAAGCTTATATTGATATTCAAGATCAATCATACTTGTTTTTAATTCTGATTCAACATAGGCGCTGGCATTGTATGTCTGGCCGTCAAACACAATATTCTTGTTTATATTCCTGGCTCCGGAAAGGTCTACCTGTGAATACGACAGGCTTATTTCGTGATTGCCGATTCCCAGAAAAGATTCCACTCCGGGGATGTTTTCGTTACCGATTCCCAGATCATCCTGTAGATTTACATCTGTGCCGGCAACCCCGTTTTTATCCACGCGCAAATCACCAGTGAAAGTGGGAATCCAATAGTCGGCACGCGCGCCAAATTCAAAAGCGAAAACTGATGAAGCATAAAATATCGTAAATAAAATTAATGTTCCCGGGACGGCGAATAAAAACTTTTTCATGCAGTAATCTCCGTGTTGAATCTTGGCTATTATTTTGCGAACGCCGGAATTTTTTAAGTTCCGTTCTTTGAAGATCTTTGAAATATATAACTTTATTTTGAGGTTTTGTAAAGGTATTGATTCCAATTTGCGGACGATAAACACACCGGAGAGCTAAAATTAAATTGACATCATTGCCGCTTGAGGCGTATATCCGACTAAAATAACACAATAAAGAATCCCCCCAATATATCAAAATAATATTTTAAGGATAAATATGGCGCAAAAAACAGGTTTAAAAAAAGCGGCGAAAATCAGGATAGGCGTTTTATACGGCGGCAGGTCGGGCGAGCATGATGTTTCGCTTTGCTCTGCCGCGTCGGTTTTTTCCGCCCTTGATCGAAAAAAATATGAAGTAATTGCCGTCGGCATTGCAAGAGACGGCCGCTGGTATGTGCAGGATAACCCCAAAATTATTCCTGATAAGGACTTTGGCAGGAAAATGGCTTTGAAAAAGCGCGGCACGTGGCTGGTCAATCATTTCGAACAAAAAAACAAGCTGCACCTTTACAATATTAAAAACAAAAACGAAGAAGTTGTCCTGGACGTTGTGTTTCCCGTGCTTCACGGCACATTCGGCGAGGACGGCACTTTGCAGGGACTTCTGGAGCTGGCAATGGTCCCTTATGTGGGCGCGGATGTTACAGGCTCGGCTGTGGGCATGGATAAAGATATTGCCAAAAGATTGCTCTGCGAGGCAGGCATAGGTGTCGTTCCTTCCATGACGATCAATAAATCCGACTGGCGGGAGGATTCAAAAGGTATAATGAAAAAAACGCTGGCGAAGTTGGGTCTGCCGCTTTTTGTCAAACCCATTTGTACCGGTTCTTCCGTGGGGGTAAAAAAGGTAAAGAAAAAAGAATTTCTTGGGGCTGCGATTGACTTTGCTTTTCAGTTCGACACGCGCGTCATGATTGAAAAAGCGATTGACTGCCGCGAGATTGAATGCGCCGTACTGGGAAACGAAAAACCCACAGGGTCGGTTCTCGGCGAGATAATTCCCAAACACGAGTTTTATTCCTATGAAGCCAAATATATTGATCCCGAAGGCGCCAGGCTTTTAATTCCGGCGGAAATTGAAAAATCCCTTGCCGGTAAAATCAGAAAAACTGCCGTTGAAGGATACATGGCGCTGGGTTGTTCTTCGATGGCGCGGGTTGATTTCTTTCTGGATAAGACAACCAATGAATTTTATCTCAACGAAATAAATACGCTTCCCGGCTTCACCAGCATCAGCATGTATCCCAAACTTTGGGAAGCCACCGGCATCAAATACAGCGACCTATTAGATAAGCTGATTGAACTGGCACTGGATAGGCATAAGAAGAAGTTGGAGATAAAAACAGAAAATATATAAATGAAATGAAGGATGAAATAATTTCATATAGGCGAATGTGTGATGCTGAAAACGTTCAAACACTTCAGCGTGGCATGAACTATCGGCTTAATCCAAATTATTCAGTTATATTAATGTCTCAAAGACATAATGCTCCTTATAGAGATCGCATTTTATCTGACGGAATTACTATTGAATATGAAGGACATGATATACCAAAAACATCATCAAGCATTAACCCTAAAAGTCTTGATCAACCCAAAACCACGATGTTGGGTAAATTAACTCAAAATGGATTATTTGCTTCCGCGATTGATGATTATAAACTTGGGAAGAGAAGACCGGAAGTTGTTCGCGCTTATGAAAAGATTTTTTCAGGCGTTTGGTCAGAAAAGGGTTTTTATAATCTTATTGATTATAAATATGTTACCGTAAGCGACCGTAAGGTTTTTCGCTTCTTTTTAGAAGAAACAGAAATAGATTTTAATGCTGAGGGAATTATTGAAAATAAACTCCGTTCACGAACAAGAATAATTCCCAGTGAAATTAAAAAAATTGAATTACATTTTGACCATGACTTGCCTTATTCCAAAGGTGGTACTAGCATTACAGCAGAAAATGTACGTATACTTTGTGCAAGGCATAATTTACAGAAGTCCAATAAAATTGAATAAAAAATATACAATTTTTCAGGAGGTAAATTATGAAACGTCCGGCGTCTTTAGTCATCGGTATTTTACTTCTTTTGCTGGCCTGTGCTCAGTTGTGCCGATTCTTTTTTAAAGTTAATGTTGTGGCCGCGGGGATGGAAATTCCTCTCTGGCCCAGTCTGGTTGCTTCTGCTGTTTTAGCAGTGTTAGGCATCTGGCTTCTGAAAGAAAGGAATAGATAACTTAAATACCATTTCGATTTTTTTGGATAACGAGGCGGCAAGGAGGAGGCTCAGGAGGCGTATATGGATATACGTTGAGGAAGCTGACGACGCAGCCAACAAAGTTAGGCGAAAAAAAGCGAATTGGTATGCTAGATGTCCCAGATAAATATCACACCGCTTGTAGGGAAAATCCATTCTTTATCGGATATCTTGATGTCAATAGACTTACCTTTTCTTTTCGATACGGAAGGCTGGGGATGCCTTCCTGAAAAAAAGCTCTCTTCCCTGACATTCTTTAAATCTGCCTTTTCGTAATTGAAGTTAATCTCCAATCCCCTTGTCGGATAGACAAGGTACACGGGAAAGATTTTGTTGTC
>JBEKJX010000186.1:0-5941 GCA_050011015.1 Smithella sp. | reverse complement strand
TCTACTCTATTGATGCCACTTTACAGAATTCCGCCGGGACTACTTCCGAGTTGTATAATCTTTCCGCCGCCGGGTCGCTGGTATATGCCGGCGGGTTTTATGGCCTCTCGCGGCCGGTCAGCGACAGTTTCGGCATTGTGGTATTCAATAAAGAAGTGCCCGGCGCCGCTGTGCTCAACAATGGGCAGGAAATCGGAAAGGCCGGATCTTCCGACACGATGGTTGTGCCGACACTTACCTCGTACGGGCAAAACAAGATCACGCTCGATACGAAAAATATTCCGATCGATTACAGCATTTTCGATGTGAACAAGACGATTTCGCCCTCGTTATGGAGCGGCTCCTGTGTTTACTTCGATGTACAGCAAACGCGGGCGCTTACGGGAACACTGGTTATGCAAAAAGAAGGTAAGAAAACACCGCTGGAATATGTGGAAATATCCGTGAAAATCGGCGAAAAGAATTTTCCATTCCCCACGGGAAAAGGCGGAGAATTTTATATGGAGAACATTCTGCCCAAGGATCAGAAAGAGAACACCGCTGATAACTTGAGCTGCCACGCAATTGAAGAACAAATAAAATCCGGCGGAAGCGCGATCAAGCCGGGTAAGTACCCCGCTTCTGTGGAGTTCGATGGCGGCAAATGTGAATTTACAATTACCTTCCCCGATACAAAAGAACCGATTACCGATCTCGGAGAAATTCAGTGCGTTGTTTCACAAGCCTCCGTGCCGCCGACTGCTCCGGTGCCATCTGTCAAAGAGACGCCGCCTGTTCCGGCGCCAGTGCCTGTTTTGAAGAACGACGTTCCTGCCGCCGTTGAAAAAAAACAGGAAAAAGTCTCTATAATACTTAATGTGCAATTTGATAACGCCAAGAGCGATATCAAGAGAAAATATCATAAATACATCAAGAAGCTGGCCGATTTCATGAAAGCGCATCCCGAAACCTTCATTGAAATAATCGGGCACACCGACAATGCCGGTAAAGAAGGTTTTAATATGTTGTTGTCTCAGCGCCGCGCTAATAATGTACGGAAATACCTTATGGATAAATTTGGGATCGATGCTTCCCGTATCCACGCTTTAGGTTATGGATCTAATAAGCCAATCGCCAGCAATAAAACAAAGGAAGGAAGGCGGAAAAACAACAAAGTCGAGGTTGTCATTGAAGGCCTTCAAATACAATAATCATTTAATATTTAAAAAGTATATTGACGCTCTTTGCGGCAGGCAGCGGAGAAGCTTTGATTTTTTACTAAAGTTTCACAAAAGACGTGTTGATCACCAAAGCTGAGGATTTACAAATGCTGAAAATCTCGGAGAATGATTCGGTAACTCTTTTTTACATGGGACGATCTCCCCTGGGATTTCTTTTATATCCGGTTCACGCGTTTTTAGTTGGCGACACGCTTATTGACACCGGTACCAATCGCGTGGATAAACAGTTTTTGTCTGCGTTAAAGGAAAGAACAATAGTGAAAATTGTCAATACCCATCATCACGAGGACCACATTGGCAATAACAGAGATATTCAGGAGCTGTTTGGGATACCGGTATACGCCCACTTATCGGCGCTGCCATATCTGGAAAATCCGCGTCTGAATGATTTGCGTTTGTATCAGAGAATTGTCTGGGATTGGCCCAAAAAATCGAAAGGGACAGCTATCGGCGAAAGTATCGATGCCGGTAAATATCATTTTAAAATCATTAATTCACCGGGACATACCGAAGATCACATATGCTTATATGAGCCTGATAAAAAATGGCTTTTTACCGGAGACCTTTTTTGCGGAACGAATTTTATATATCTGAGGCAGGACGAAAATTATCTGCAGATTATGGAGACGCTGAAGATGTTGTCTCAACTGGAAATTAAGACAGTGTTCTGCAATCTTAAAGGCGCGGTAGAAAACGGCAGAGAAGCCCTGTTGAAAAAAATTTCGAAAATGGAAAAGCTGCGTGATAGTGTTATAAGCTTGCGTGAAAAAGGCCTGCCGCCTGAAAAAATCAGGGAAAAAATTCTGGGAAAAGAAGACGCATGGAACCTGGTTACGGGAGGCCATTATTCCAAGCAGAACACCATTGACAGTATTTTCTTCGGAAAAAGGCCGGACAGGATAGCCTTGAAAAATTAAGGCGTGTCATGGCGGGCACGCCTTAATTTTGTCGGATTGTTTATAATCTCTGAAAAATATTATTATAAATTATTGTTTGTAAAGCGCTTCAATCCGATCATTTAGTTTGTCCAGGACAACTTTACGTTTGAGTTTCATCGTCTGGGTCAACATGCCGTTCTCCAGACTAAACGGCTCCGGAAGAAGTATAAATTTTCTGGGAATTTCATAACCGCCGAATTTACCCTTTAGTTGATTGGTAACGGATTCGCCGATCATATCGACAATATCCTGACGCGCAACCAGTTCTTTAATATCCGTCGGCAGTCCCTTTTCTTTGGCGTAGTGCAGTAGAACATCAAAATCCGGAACGATGATGCAGATATTGTAAGGCCTGTTTATTCCGTAAATTACAGCCTGCTGAACAAAAGAAGCCAGACAAATGTTTTCTTCCAGTGAGACGGGGAAGCAGAATTTGCCGTTCTCCAGTTTATACTGTTCTTTGATTCGGCCGGTGATGAAAAGGTATCCATCTTTATCCAGACGCCCGCGGTCTCCGGTACGGAAACCTCCATCCGGTGTAAGGGCTGTTTTTGTATCTTCCGGCCGGTTGTGATATCCTTTCATGACATTGGGACCGTAAATAATAATCTCGCCATCCGTCGCTCCTTCCTCAACCACGGAATTATCGATGACAATTTTAACCTTGTCGATGGCCTTGCCGACGCTGCCCAGCCGGTAGGCCAGGGATCCGTTCATCGTGGCGCCCGGAGATGTTTCCGTGAGTCCGTAACAGTCGTAAATGGGAATGCCGATATCGAAGAAGAACTTGGATATCTCGATGTTCATGGCCGCGCTCCCGGTCATGGCGCCAATCAATCTGCCGCCCAAACGTTCTTTGATTTTCTTGAAGACAATTTTATCGGCGAATTTGAATTTAAGATTTGTCATAAAATCGGACTGATTTTTTTCCGCGAGTTCGCGTTTTTTTCTGGCCGCTTCGACACCCATCACAAAAAGAGTTTTGGCAAGTCCTCCGTCCTTATTCATTTTGTTCCACAGGCCGTCGTAAATCCGGTTGAAGACTGTGGGTACGGCCACTAAAAAGGATGGCCTGACCTGAACGATATCATTGACAATTGTTTTGGTGCTTTCGATCATGCCCATCGCGCCGCCCAGGCGGATAATAGCGAACAACTCGGCGGATTGGCCGAAAGTATGAGCCCATGGCAGAATGGTTAGAGTGACGACTTCATTTTCAAATAGTTCCGGATATAGTTTAAGGCCGGCATGTGCATTACTGGTAAAATTCATGTGCATCAACAAAACGCCTTTAGGGTTGCCGGTTGTACCCGATGTATAAATAAGTTCGGCGATGTCTTCGGCCTTCGGACTCTTCGGAGCAACGGGTTTGGCAGCTCCTTTCTTTTCGAGAGCGGCCATTGAATTTTTTCCTTCGGATTCTATGATAAAAATATGTTTGAGCGTCGGAATATCTTTTGGAAAATCCTTTATTTTTTCATATATTTCCGGTTTGGAAACGAAGAGGACTCTTATCTGACTGTCTTTAATGATGTATTTCCATACCTGAACCAGTTCCGCTTCATACATAGGGACGAAACGGGCAAGGCATCCCCAGGTGGCAAAACCCACCACCGGCCATTCAAGACGGTTATTGGCAATTATACCTACGACATCGTCTTTACCGATTCCCAGTTGGGTAAGTCCTGCACGTAAATTATCAATGCGGTTACCGATTTCTTTGTAAGTCACCCATTCGTAAACATTGTTTTTGTTTTTAACACCGAAAAGTTTTCTATCGGCAAACTCGGTTACGCTTTGGGCCCACCAATCAACCAGATTATCAGGCTTATCTAATGTAAATGTGTGCATAAAAAAACTCCTCATTTTATATTCACGCGGGAAATATTATTTCGGGCGGGTTTTTATAGAAAAGGTAATTCTTTTCTATTTTTGACCGGGAGTCTAAAATATTTTTGAAAAAAAGTCAATTAAAACATAGATATAGTTATGATTAATGTAAGTAGTTTAAATATTGAGATATTATATAATTGACGTTTTTTTTGAAAAATGTATACTATAAAATAGATATTGTTCTTTGTGATTTGTTTTTCTGATTCTCAACGGTATTTCTTATTTAAAATAGTCCTAATATTTTTTTCTCCACTTATTTCACTGGATGTTGCCGGTACGTTATTCATTATTAAAAGCTTAAAAAGCCGACGCGTAACGTTTAGATGTTCTTAAACCATTAAAGAGAAAAGGAGGGGAAATATGAGCAGCATTTATAAAGTTATCGAAATTATCGGAGGAAGTGAAAAGTCGTGGGAGGATGCCGCCAAAAAAGCTGTTGAGATGACCGCGAAAAGTTTAAAGGAGATCAGAGTCGCCGAAGTCAAGGAACTTGATATGCGAATTGAAGATGGTAAAGTAGTTGAATACAGGGCGAAACTAAGAGTGTCGTTCAAGTATATACCTGATTAGAATTTCAGCGGTAAAGCGCCCATGTTGTGCGGGACACCTGAGATAAACGAAGCTCTCCGCGGCAAGCTGCGGAGAGCTTCGTTTATTAAGGAATTATATGATTCAGTAATAGTTTGTTTCCCCCAAAGCCAAGCGATGGTGTTTGCTCTCTTACGAGTTCAATAATAAAATCTATTGCAGCGGCGGAAAAATTCGTCGATGTAATAGTGGGAGGTAAAACTGTGCCGCGAATTTTCCGGCGGCAGCTTCTATTTGTTAAATGCTTCGGGATTTCATGATCATGTAAGATGGTAAATGCCGGGGCAAAGCCCGGCATTTTAAAATTGATATTTAATTGACATGCAGCATACTTCTTTGTATATCCATCATCAATAAAGAGATTCCTGTCAAAAATTGAAGAGCGGCTGTCGTCGCGGAATAAATTAATGATTATTGAAAAACATGAGGACAAATGCAGCGAATGTATGCTTTGCGTCCGTGAATGCGTCTCGGGAGTATGGCGTATTGTTGACGATAAATCAAAGCCCACACATGTTGATTTATGCAATTTATGCAGTCATTGTATAGCGGTATGTCCTTGCGACGCGATAAGCCATGACCTCCTTAAAAAAGAACAAATCGTTGCGGTGAACAGAAAAAATATCAATCCGGATGTGTGCCGTGATATAATAATCAGCAGAAGAAGCATCAGACAATACAAAAATGAATGTGTGCCGCGCGGCGTCATTGAACAGATTATAGACTTGGCCCGCTATGCTCCCACCGCGAGCAACGATCAGAATGTTGCTTATATTGTGATTACAGACAAGCGCCTTATTGAAGAAACGGCAAATTATATATTTGGTTTTGCAAACCGCTTATATCATAAAACTAAAAAAGGAATCGGCAGGTTTCTGGTAAAGATTGCCGGTTTGGCCAGCAACCGTTATCTTGAAAAAATGGATTATGTCAGCCAACAGAATGCAAAAAATGGCAGGGATTTCATCTTGCACAACGCGCCGGTTCTGATTTTAGTTCACGCGCCCAAAAGAAAGCCGTTTGCATCCGATAACTGCAATATTGCCGCGACAACAATAATTAATTACGCTCATGCTCTGGGTCTGGGAACCTGCTTCATCGGATTCCTGACCATCGCTTTGCAATTCAGCGGCAAGTTGCGAAAAAAACTTGGCGTTCCAGAAAACAGGCGGGTTTACGCCACTCTGGTGATGGGATATCCCGCTTATCATCATGTGAAAACAGTATCAAGAAAGAATCCGGAGGTGCAATGGTTATGACAAAAAAAATCATTTTTATTATCGTTTTGATCGCAGTTGTTTT
>JBEKJX010000185.1:0-5948 GCA_050011015.1 Smithella sp. | reverse complement strand
GGCGGACAGGATGCCCTGGGAGAAAATATCCGCCTGGAAAAAGTTTCCTGCGAGATTATCGGCATCCTGAAGGGAAAAGGACAGAGCACCATGGGAACGGATCAGGACGATATCGTTATCATCCCTCTTTCCACATTTCAGCGGCGTATTGCCGGCAATCAGGATGTCAGCATGTTGCAGATCTCCGTCCAGGACGGCGTCTCGACGGAAAAAGTCCGGAAAAACATAGAACAATTGCTTCGCGTGCGTCGTCATCTATCTCCGAGCGATGATGATAATTTCAATGTGATGGATATGAAGGAAATCGCCTCTATGCTCACCGGCACCACGCAAATGATGACCGCGTTGCTTTCGGCCGTGGCCGCGGTGAGTCTTCTGGTGGGCGGGATCGGCATTATGAATATTATGCTGGTATCGGTAACTGAACGCACTCGTGAAATAGGTATCCGACTCGCCATCGGCGCTTTCGAGCGCGAAGTTCTTATGCAGTTTCTTGTTGAAGCAGTGGTGCTTTCTTCTTTCGGAGGTTTAATCGGAATTGTACTGGCTCTTGCCGCTTCTGTCTGGTTGGCCAGTGTTCTAAGAGTTCCTTTCGTCTTTAATGCGGGCATAGTGATTGTTGCATTCCTTTTTTCCGCCGCGGTGGGAGTAATTTTCGGTTATTTCCCGGCGATGAAAGCCGCGCGTCTTGATCCGATCGAGGCGCTGCGTCATGAATAAAAGAACGGAAGGCCGGTTCAGTTGATTCTGTCCCGAAAGATCATAAACTAATAATTCATTTATTATTATATGCTTACTATCCTTGAAATCATTGGAACCATAAAACGGGTTATTTTATATTTCCTTATTCCTTCCTTATTTCCTCCATGTTTGTCTGCTAATACTTACACAAAACAATATAGTGTCTTCGCAGGGAAATGATAAGGAGGCAATAAGTAATTATGAACAGAGAGAAATATTCCACTCCATTTTTGTTATGTTTTCTGATCATGATGCTTTTAATGGCCGGTGGCTGCAGCACTAAAGATGATACGACCTACACTATTTCCGGATCTGTAACTGTTTATGGTACTGTAGATGCTCTTGCCAATGTAACAATAGGAGAGACCGGCTCGGCCGGCAATTCTACAACGACTGACTCAAGCGGAGATTTCAGCTTTAGCGTGGCGAATGGCACCTATACATTGATACCATCTCTTACGGATTATACATTCAGCCCGGTCAGCACGGTAGTCACAGTCAGTGGAGGAAATATCACCGACATCAACTTCGTGGCAACATCTACAGCCGGCGCAAATACTTACGATATTTCCGGTACGGTAACCGGGGCTGTGCAGGATGGCGTTTTGATTACGTTGTCCGGGACACAAACAGGAACAGCAGCAACAAATACGGATGGAACTTACAGTTTTAAAAATCTTGTGAATGGTGGCAAATATATAGTGACACCCTCTCTTTCAGGTTATACATTTGAAAATACCGGTACCAATGCAGACGTAACCATCACTGCAGCAAGTGTTGCCAATGTAGATTTTACAGCGACGGCAGACTGATTCATAATAACGGGGCTGGCAGTTTTTGGAGAACTGCTCTTGGCCAAACAACCGGTTCGATCTGCTTGGGGGGCGGGAGGGGGCGGGAGAGGGAGAAAAACGAGAGACAGTGTTTTTAAATGAATAAAACCTTATCTTAAAACGGTAGTTGTGGAGGATACTCAAATAGCGTCACCTACCCCTTATTAATACCTCCGCAACTGCCGTCTCCATTTTCACCACTTAACCGAACTTGCCGTAAAACTGGATAAAATGGTTTCTATCTGCGGGTTAATTGGCGGTATTTAATACGATGGGGCTGGCTGGCGGCGGCGCCGAGTCTTCTGTTACGATCTTCCTCGTATTCGGAGTAGTTGCCGTCGAAGAAAAGCACCTTGCTGTCGCCTTCGAATGCCAGAATGTGTGTGCAAATTCTATCCAGAAACCAGCGGTCGTGGCTGATAACCACGACACAACCGGCAAAGTTCTCCAGGGAATCTTCCAGCGCACGCAATGTGTTGACATCCAGATCGTTGGTGGGCTCATCCAGCAGGAGCACATTACCGCCCTCCTTGAGCATGCGCGCCAGATGGACACGGTTGCGTTCGCCACCTGAAAGCGTGCCGACTTTCTTTTGCTGATCGGTGCCGGAAAAATTAAAACGTGATACATACGCGCGCGAATTGATCTGCCGGTTGCCGATGGCAATAATATCCTGACCGTCGGAAATCATTTCCCATATATTTTTGTCGGGATCGAGAGCGTCGCGGCTCTGGTCGACATAGGCCAGTTTCACGGTATCTCCGACGCGAATGGCGCCGGAATCCGGTGTTTCCTGACCTGTAATCATCCTGAACAGAGTGGTTTTACCCGCGCCGTTGGGGCCGATCACCCCGACAATGCCGCCGGGCGGGAGCGAAAAGGTTATGTTGTCTACCAGCAGTTTATCGCCATAACCCTTGTTGACCTCTTTGGCTTCGATAACAAGGTCGCCCAGCCGGGGGCCCGGCGCGATGAAAATTTCCTGCGTGCCTGATTCCCTTTCCAGATTTTTACCCAGCAATTCCTCATAAGCGTTGATGCGCGCTTTGGATTTGGCATGCCTTCCTTTAGGCGACATGCGAATCCATTCCAACTCGCGCTCCAGAGTTTTAATTCTTGCCCCTTCTGATTTTTCTTCATTCTTCAGGCGGGTTTGCTTTTGCTCCAGCCAGGAAGAATAATTGCCCTGCCAGGGAATTCCCTGACCTCGATCAAGTTCCAGAATCCAGCCGGCAACGTTATCCAGGAAATAGCGGTCGTGGGTAACGGCAATGATGGTGCCTTCATATTTTTTCAGATGATGTTCCAGCCAGGCGACTGATTCGGCATCAAGATGGTTGGTCGGTTCATCCAGAAGCAATATGTCCGGTTTCTGCAAAAGGAGGCGGCAAAGCGCGACGCGGCGTTTCTCTCCGCCGGATAATACTTTTACCGGTGTGTCGCCGGGAGGGCAGCGCAGAGCGTCCATAGCCATTTCCAGACGGGAATCTATATCCCAGGCGTCAAGGGCATCGAGTTTTTCCTGCACTGCGCCCTGCCGTTCGCACAGTTTCGCCATTTCATCATCAGACATCGGTTCGGCGAACTTCTCATTAATTTCATTATATTCATGAATTAAATCCATGGTGTTTTGCACACCCTGCTCCACGATTTGCCGCACGGTTTTATTTTCGTCCAGACGCGGTTCCTGCTCCAGATAGCCTACAGTGTAACCAGCCGACAGAATCGTTTTGCCCAGATAATCCGTATCCACACCGGAAAGAATTTTCAGAAGAGAACTTTTGCCCGAACCGTTTAGTCCGATAACGCCGATTTTAGCTCCGTAAAAATAAGACAAATAAATGTCTTTGAGCACCGGCTTTTTTTCGTAAATTTTACTGACTCCGATCATGGAGTAAATTACTTTGTTTCCTTCATTGGCCATAGATGTTTGTTCTCCGCAAAACAGATTTTAAATATAAGGGAATATGCTCTGAATGATGATATTAAAATTGTCCTGAATGTTGCTTTTGCCGGATACGATACCCATATGTCCGGGAAGAAGCCACTCCAGATCAAGTTCGGAAAAAGAAATGACGCTTTTCTTCAAAAGAGCGCCGTTGCCGCCGGGAAAGTCGGTTCGCCCGACACTTTGATCGAAAATTACATCGCCGCAAAATAAAGCTTTTTGCTCCGGCCAGAAAAGGCCTATCGAGCCCGGGGAATGGCCGGGAGCAAGAATTATTTTAAATGTCTGGTCCCCTAAAATTACGTCGCCCTCATCCATCGGGAAATTTACCTGCATCCGTGGTACGTTAATTCCGAAAAGGTCATAGAGCTCGCCGCCATCTCCTTTTAAAAATTCGATTTCTTTTTTATGCAGACCAATTTTGACTGTCGCCTGATCAAACACCTCGGATCCTTGAAAGTGGTCGGGATGCGAGTGCGTGTTAATAACATAACGAATATCTTCTTTTTTAATGCCGTCTGCAGACATCTCGTTAAGTAAATTGGGCACATAGCCGGTCAGGCCCGGATCAATTAATGCATGCACGTTGCCGCCGATAAAGTAGCTGTTGCAGTTATTATCGAAGGCATTTGTCCATTCGTAAATATAAATATCGTTTTTTAATCTCATGGCTAATCTCCTGTTTTTGATTCAGCCGGAACAAAAATCCAAAGTAAAATGTATATTAATAATCCTGTGCCATAAAAAATGAAGAGTATCGTGAATAAAAGGCGCCACGCCCAGGAAGGCAGCGGAGAATGTTCGCCCAGGCCACCGCAGACACCGCCGATCCAACGGTCATTAGCTGATTTTGTCAAATTCCGCAGCCAGTTGTTTTTCGCCATTATTTCCCCCTCATCATGATTTAAAGAGTCTGATTTTTAATCAAATTGGATTTACAATTTATATTATCTTTTAGCGGGGGAAAGTGCATCAATCGACAAATCTGATACTTGGTGGCCTATACTGATGATATTTCCTTCCTTGTCAATGAGAAATAACGTCGGTACTCCGATAAGATTGTAATCGCTGGCGACACTTCCGTCCGAATCCACCAGAACCAGATAAGGGAATGAATTTGTTTTAGCAAAACGCGCCACTCTTTCGGCTGATTCGTTTACATCTATATAAATAAATTTCAGTCCGCGCTGGGCGTATTTTTCATAAAGAGCTCTGTAGTTGGGCATTTCAGCCCGACAGGCGGGACACCAGGTAGCGCCGAAAAAAATTACCACCGGATTCCCCCGTTGACTGCTCAGTTTAAATGTTTTTCCCTGCACATCCTTTAACGAAAAATCAGGCGCCGCAATCCTTTCGTGTCTAAAGGAATCATGGGATCCGGATTGTCCAAATGACAGGGAAATAAAGATACAAATAAGAAAGAAAAGCGAAAATAAAAAAACTTTTTTATTCATCATAACCTCATTTTTTATATTGATAAGGTGCCCGTAATATACAGGAAATATTCCGCCGCGCCAATTAATATCAGCCCGGAAATAAACTTTATTTTTAGCATCCATGTTCCCGATTTGGGCAAAGCGGCAATAACTCCGGTAAATGTGCCGACGATAATCAGCAATGTTCCCATTCCCATGGCGAAAACAAAAAGCAGACTCATGCCCAGTAAAAGATTTGTCTTTACTGCCACATAACCCAGTAAAACTGCCAGGGCAGGGGCGGTACAGGGACCAATAACAACGCCGGATACGGCGCCAACTAAAAAGCTGTCCAAAAATCCTTTTTTATTACTATTACCAGTCCGTTTTACTAACTTATGCGGAACAGGCAGGGAAATATTGAAAACATCAAACATGGACAATCCCATAACAAGACATACGTTAGCCATAATGAAATATGTCCAGGCCGTCGTTTGCATCTGCCCGAAAATCCTGCCGGATAATGCTGCCGCTCCGCCCAAAATGGAATAGGTTAATGCGATTCCGACAACATAAAAAAGTGAAAGAAAAAATCCGCGAAGCTTGGATGATGGCCCCTGGGCGCCAATAATTCCAACAGTTACCGGAATCAAAGGATAGGTGCAGGGAGTAAAACTTATTATAAGCCCGCCTAGATACGCGGTCAATAACGCTAAAGACACCGAGCCTTGCAGGTATATAGATAAATTGTTGACCATGTTTTCAATCATCACTTTTTGCCCATTTTTAATTTTATTTGCTGACAGGATAAAGAAATTGCTCTTAAGCGTCAAGCAAAAAGCTTGTGCTGAAATATAATATGTTTATTATTGGGAAGTTAACGCGGGCAAAAAAAATGGTGCCGAAGACTGGATTTGAACCAGCACAGGCGTACACCCACTAGACCCTGAACCTAGCGCGTCTACCAATTCCGCCACTTCGGCACTTGAGAAAGTGCACTATACCTATCAA
>JBEKJX010000184.1:0-5966 GCA_050011015.1 Smithella sp. | reverse complement strand
CATTTCCCTTCGAGACGGGATCATCCGCTTTCTTAGCCATGGCTTCACAGCGCTGTGCCATGGTAGACCATTCCCGTTTCCAGCTTTCGTCATCGCTGATGCGTGGCATAAGCGACATAACCTCGCCTGGAAGAGCGCCTCCATAGGGGGCATGGCCAAGGGTACGAAATGCCTGATAGTGAAATTGCTTATCCGAAAAAAGATATCGTAATCCATGTGACGGCCAAAGTAACTTAATAAAAATAATAATGAACACGACCAGTAATCCGGCGATCCATGGATATTTTCTTTTCATTATAATCTCCTTTATTTCCCGGCCATATAAGGCGGTTAAATCATGTCAGCTTCTGCCTTGAAACAGCAATTGTTTAGTATCTAAACAATTAGAGAAAAAATTATTTTTTATACCTGTCAAGGTAAAATTCAATTTTATTTATTATTTCCATAAATGAATTGATTTCGTTTGTCGAAATATTCTCAATCAATCGCATAATATCATTATACATATCCATGTGAAATTTTATATGCCCGCCAAAAGCCATTTTGCCTTTTTTCGAAAGAAGTAAAATAACATCCCTGTCGTTTTCGGAATCTTTTAGCTTTGTCACCAAATCCTTTTTCTTCAGCTTATTTACCATCTGAGAAACCGCACCCTTTGTAACGCCAAGTTTTTCTGCAAGATTTGTCACATTGATTCCACTGTTTCTCCCAATACAATCAATTGTATGTATCTCTGCCGGAGTAAGAAGTTCATCTATGCCAAAATTATACAGTTCTTTTTCCAGAGAAATATATTTATTGATTAATCTCATTGTTTGTTCAATCACGTCATTCAATATTTTGGCTTTTGTTTTCATGTGTATAATGTATACCTGCTAAACAATAGTGTCAAGTAAAAAAAGATAATGAAGAAATGATGGACAGCGCCCTATAAAATAGCAGTAGTAATTCGGGAATTCCCAGTCCCCCGAATTCCGACAGCGATTATGTTCTTGATAAAGGGAAATAAGGTGATAATATAAAAATATGCCTAATAAACTCAAAACGTTTTTTGTTAATAGTTGGAAGATTGTCAATAAGATTGTTGCTGAATTGGCTAATATTCTTATCCATCCAGTTTTTGCTATTCCAATTTCTCTTCTTACGGCAGTTTTGTGGGCAACTAACGTGATTAGCTTATTTGTGGCTTGTGCAATTATAATATCGTGCCTTATAACATTGGTGGGTTTTTCTCGTTTGCCATCTATAAAGAATCTTTCTATGTTATGGCGCTTGCCGATATTGATAATAATATCCGTTATACTTGTTTTGGCGGGTTATAAATTTGGCAATTGGGCATTGGAACATTATCAACAACAAAAACAAGTAGTGCAAGTAAAAACACAACCATCACAAATAAAAGAACCACCCACAGCGGAAGAGATTGCAAGTGCAGTTTTTAAGAAACTACCCAAACAACCCATTCCAGAAGCAAAGCGCCCATTTTTTATTGTCGCTCCAAAGCTTATTTTTGATAAATTTAATAAAGTTCAATCTTTAGATTTGATAATTACTAATATTGGCAAAAGTCCTGCAAACCCCATGTTTGGTTACACATTTATTTCTCAAGTTTATCCAATGCCAATATTGATTACCCATCCTCAATCTTTCACCAATGATTTTGTGGTTGGTTTAATTATGGTCATTCATGAACCAAGCATAAAAATGATGGAATTAAAGGGCGATCAATATGTGTTTCTCTATTTACGTTATACGGATTTAAATTCAAAGAAAAAGTATTCTCAATCTTTTTACTTTGAACGTGTCATTTATAAAAATGGATTAATAGAATATTCAGACGCTAGTAGTGAGCACAAAAGAGAAATGGATAGCATTAGGAAAGGTAATTGTAGTTATATCGAAGAACTAATCAACTCTGGGGCAGATGAAAAAACAATTCGCAAAGCACTTAAAGATCACCCACATGAGGAAATGAAAAATATTAATGAATATTAATTATTATTTTATTAGAGCAGGGGTGACGCTCTTAAAATTGTAAGTTAATGAATAAAGGGGACGTTGTTTCCTTTATTCCGGCAGGTACGTTGATATGACTATGGATGAAATCATAAGTTTTATAGAAGAAGAGATGCTTTCTTCGTTTTACTTCCGAATGTCGGGAAACGAGATCAATCGTATAGTTGCAAATCAACTTCGCTCACTTGCAATTAGTGACAGACAGTCTTTGCTTGATGCATTGCGGCAATACCTTTCGTTTCGCGTATCTCCTGCTCAGCGGCAACCGGAGGATGCTGTACGAGAGTCGCGTTTATTGCTTGCTTTGGATGTAGCCGAACATCTTCAATTGTGCGAATTGAAACCGGACGTCGAATCGTTACTTCAAGCTGTCCGCAGTGGAAAAGCATTGAGGCCAGTTCACGAAAAGGGAGTGGCCAGTTACCTCCAAAAATTTGAGGAATAAAGGGGACCTCTCTTTTATTTTTTAGGGGGTTTTAGTCATGATAAAGTTATCAGAAAAATGGGTAAAGGAGTTGTTATCGAAATCTGAAACAGGAATGGGATATCAAGTGGTTAGCATTGTGACTAAGAATGGTAATAGATTTGACCAAGCAGTTATTCTGCAAGCTTGTTTGATCACAGGTATAAAAGGATTGAATGATATACCTTTTAAGGAAGATGATATCTCTCAGATAATTTTAACACATGATAAGTGGGATTTTAACGCTGAACGTTTAATGAAAGAGAGAGAAAAAAAAGAAAAAGACGTTTAGAAAGACAGGGGGTCGCCCTGAAATTGTAAGTTAATGGAGAGAAACCGGTGACAGCGCCCTATTATTGGAAAGCCGGTAAAGAGTTAAAAGAAAATAGTACTAATTTTGTCATACCGGACTTGATCCAGTATCCAGAAACACAGAAAAACTGGATTCCCGCCTGCGCGGGAATGACATCTGATTAGGAAATGACGGACAGCGCCCTATAAAATAGTAGCAAAGAAAAAGTCGTGAAGAGTAAAAGAGAGATCCCTATTAAATAAGTGACTGGATTCCCGCCTGCGCGGGAATGACAAAAAAGAAGATTACTTCGTCCCGACAAATTAGAAGGCGCAGGGTCAAGTCTCCTCTTGGCTCAACTTAGGTAAAAGTGATTAGCCGATGAGAGAAGCGATTTCACTGATAAAGTAATTGAAGATGGCAAATATCCCCTAACGGCGAGTAAAAAGTTATTGCAATTAATTGCTTTTAGAGGTTGTATGAAATAAATGGATTTTTAAAAAATTATTATAAAAGGAGGAGAAGGAATAATATGCAGAAAAAATATTTGATACTTATTTTATTATTTGCAGCTTGTGTTACAATGATAGCCGGATGTTCCGGCCAAAAGTGGACAAAAAGCGACGGGGCGGCTTCCACGAAGGTAGTGGACAGGCCCGGTGACCTGCCGGCTTTAGTTATGGACCAGAGAATAAACGACTCAGCGCCCGCACAAAAACCGGCCGCGACTTCCATGAAGGGTTCAGATTCTAAAAAAGGTAAGGTTTGCAAAGCCGATAAATTCGAACAGGAGAATCTTGCTCTCGCGTCGTCCATTGAATTTGAATTTGCTAAACATTTTGTAAGAGAACAATATCACGATGGTCTTAAAAAAGTGGCCGATTCAATGAAAGAAAACCCCAGGGCAAAAGCTACCCTTAAAGGTCATACGGACAATGTCGGTTCAAAAGCCTATAATATGCGTCTGTCCAAAGTTCGCGCCAACAGTGTAAAACTGTACATGGTAAAACAGTTTGGCGTAAAGAGGTGCCGCATTGTTACTATGGGTTATGGATTCAGTAAACCTATTGCCGACAATAACACGGAAGAAGGACGCCAGAAAAACCGCAGGGTCGAAATATTTATCAAAGAAGCAAAGTAAATTTATATCGGGTTTATGCTTTAAAAAACGAAGGCCTCATAACCGTTAGATCATTATGAGGCCTTTTTACTGCCATAAATATACTCCGGACGCAACGTCTGCAGATGAAAAGAATGCAAAATGATTTTTCAGTATTAATGGTGACTTCATTTGCAATTAATTTACGGAATTGTTTACTTGATAAATAATGGCTATTACAGAGGGGGGGTGCTAAGTGAGTAAAAAATATTTTTTAGCAATAATTTATCCTGATGTATTCTTGACTTGAAAGACATCGTCCAATTAAATCTTATCTCGGTTATTTCTTTCACCAAAGTTTCAGTAGAGGGCAGTTGTCAAAATTGAGCATTACTGGTTGAAAGAGTGTAAAGCCCCGGCAGGACAAACCCGCCGAGGCTAAAGGTTACCCTATGAAGAACGAAACAGGGATTAGCCGTTGATAGCGCATCGGGGCCTGTCAATAGACCAGATAACCCATTCCGTATCCATTATGCACAACATCATAAATCGTTTTATCGGGTGATGCGGACACGTTTCCCGATAATGTGCTGGCGTTATTATAGATTGCTACACTGGTTGCCGAATCTGACCACATATAGAGTCTATCCTGATTATCCACCATGACATTCATGAGAAGAGCGAAGGCGATTCTGGCCGTACTGTCTGTATCCGGGGTATACGTGCCACTGAGCGTGGCTGCATTGTTGAAGATAAATAGATTATATCCACCAACCGATGCACTCCTGGAGCCAACATATAATTTGTTTGTGCCAGCATCTACCCATACGGTATCGGCGCTAAAGCCCGTCAATGTAATGGTTCTGTTTTGAGTAACGCCGGTGGTCAGCGTACTGGCGTTGTCATAGACATAAACATTCGCACCTACATTCGCCGCATAGAGGCGGTCATTTTGCATATCGATAAATAAAACCTGTGAATTCACAGTCAAGACGGCATCCGCTGTTATTGTGCCATTTTTGGTGCTGGCATTATTGATGATAAAGAGAGATCCTGAACCTGCAACATAAAGGCGATCATGGCTATAGTCAAGGGCAATACCGCTTATTCCTGATGAACCTGAGATGGTTATGGTCCTATCCGGTGCGATGTTGCCGGTTGCAGTTTTTGCATTATGATAGACAATAATATTGTTAGTGTCTATATCGCTTACGTATACCATATTAAGATATCTATCCACAGCAAGTGAATCCAGGTCTGGATAAGGCAGGTTTACATTGGAGCCGGTAATAATACGAGGGGTGGCAGTTGCTCCATTGGCAAGGCTATTGATATCATCCGTTATCCTGATCGATCCGGTTCGGGGAGGGCCAATTGTCTCTCCCCAATTGCTTGAAAAAAACATGATTCTGTTTTCTACTACTATCACTGTATAATTTTGTGTCGTAGCATCTGCCGCAGTTACTGTATAAGTTACCGGGCTGGTAAAATCTTGTGCCACTCCCGATGCCGGATTGATGATTACTCCAGTGTAAGTGATTGTAGGCACCAGAGTCGTCAAATCTGTGCCAAGGGGTACAGTTACAGTTATGACATGAGCAACTTCATCAATCGTAGTTGCTGTCGAAGTTGGGAAAGTAAATGCCGTAATTGCTTTCGCCGATGGTAATGTGTAACTACTACTGCAACCAGCAATAACCATAATCAACACAGCTACCCATAAAATATACAATTTTTTCATTATAAGCTCCTTTTGGAATTGATGTGTTAATGAATTTGATAATATATTTCTGCGATGGTTAATTTATAGGCAGTCCAACCTTGTATGTCAAGGGAAAATATTATGGCTTTAATGATGGTTATTATGGATTGAAATCCAGCATATACGTAGAGCTTGACTCTTTGTGGATTTCAGAAAGTTAGAAATAGAAAACTCAATTTGTATCTACTTCGATGCCGTTGTTATTCCGACTCTTCCATCATGCGTTTATAGAAAAACTTTTCTTTCTGTTTGTTCACCACTTAACGTCCTGCCGCAATACTCACATTTTACAGCTTCAGACTTTATTTCTCTGGAACAGTAGTGACATTTCTTC